>JASIJX010000208.1 GCA_030049955.1 Acidobacteriaceae bacterium | reverse complement strand
TCCAGAGAACAGCATCGGCCAGCTTTGGGTGCATCCGGAATCCCATGCTTGCCCGCGAGCCGCATCTGATCCCAGAGCTGCAATGTGAGCCCGACAACCGTGTCGCCCCTGTGCGCGAGGATTGCCGCTACCGTCGAGGAGTCCACTCCTCCGGACATGGCTACGGCAATGGTTGTGTTCTCAATCATGTTGCTCCTTGTCTCCAGCGGTGTTAGCAAAACTCAGCGCGCCGAAGGACCTAGCTCCGCGAACGCCGCTAACCACGATAATTCCGCTCACCCCGCCGTTCCCGCCGCCACCGGTGAAAGCGCCCGCAAGTGTTCCACCGCCTCTGGAACCACTTTCAAGGCATGATCCACATCGGCTTCGGTCGCCGTCTTCAAGAGGCTGAACCGTAAGCTCGCGCGCGCTGCATTCCTGTCCAGTCCCATGGCCATCAACACATGGCTGGGCTCCGCTGCCCCCGAATGGCACGCCGAGCCGCCACTTACGGCTGCGCCCTTCAGGTCGAGCGCAATCACGAGCGCCTCGCCCTCCAGTTGATCAAAGCGAATATTCGTCGTGTTGGCTGTACGAGGCGCGCCGGCGCCGTTCACACCGGTACCGGCAATCTGCAAAATTCCTGCTTCCAGCCGGTCCCGCAAAGCAGCTACGCGCTCCACCGTCCCATCCGCGAGCCCCTCCACCGCCAGTTCGGCAGCTTTGCCCAGTCCCACAATGCCCGGCACATTCTCGGTTCCCGCACGCTGGCGCCGTTCGTGGCTTCCGCCAACGAACAATGGATCCATGGGTGTTCCCCGTCGTACATAGAGTGCTCCAACGCCCTTGGGCCCATGCATTTTGTGCGCGCTGATGGAAAGCAGATGGCAGCCGAATCGCCGCACGTCGAGCGGAACCTTGCCTGCTCCCTGCACCGCATCGATATGGAAAAAGGCGCCTGCTTCCGCGGCGATCCTGCCGATCTCCTCAACCGGCTGCAACACTCCCGTCTCATTGTTCGCCAGCATCACGCTGATCAACTTTGTCTGGCGCGTCCCCGGCCGTATTGCACTTCGAATGGCCGCGGGATCGATCAGCCCGTTCTGGAGCGGCGCGATAAAGGTCACTTCTACGCCGCGGCTCGCCATCCGTTCCGCCGCCTGCAGCACTGCGGAGTGCTCAATGGAGGTGGTGATGAAGTGGTCGCCCGCGCGCAACAGGCCAAAGATCGCCGTATTATCGCCCTCCGTACCGCCGGAGTTGAACACCACCTCCGCCTCGCGGCAGTTAAAGAACTCGGCCAGGATTTCGCGGGCGCGGTCCACGGCCGTTCGCGCCTGCTGCCCTTGCCTGTGAATCGAGGACGCATTCCCGAACTGCTCCATCCAGTAGGGGCGCATGGCCTCGATCACCTCCGGGAGCAGAGGCGTGGTGGCGTTGGCGTCCATGTACACGCGGCGCACAGGAGTAGCTCTCCTCTTAAATTGTACGGGGAATCGGATTTTCCCGCGACCTGCGCAGCGCGGTCCATCGCCAAACTCATCCAATTAAAATGGAATGCACCGGAGCTCTTCTGCATGAACGAGAATCAATCCGCAACTCTGGCCCCCAGCCCGCGCGTCCTGATTCTTGGTTCCAGCGGACAACTCGGACTCGAGCTGCAGCGTAATTTTGCCAGCCTTGGCTCTGTCACAGCCGCAGACCGCTATACTGTCGATCTTGCCCGGCCGGACCAAATTCGTGCTTGCGTTCGCAGCTTTGCACCGGGAGTGATTCTGAATGCGGCCGCCTATACGGCTGTCGACCGCGCCGAATGCGAACGCGAGCTGGCCCATGCCATCAATGCGGAAGCGCCGCGCATTCTTGCCGAAGAGGCCCGCAAGCTCGACGCTCTGCTGGTTCACTACTCCACCGATTACGTCTTCGACGGCACAAAAGCCGGTCCGTGGACTGAAGACGATCCAACCAATCCGCTGAACGCCTATGGAGCCTCAAAACTAGCGGGCGAACAGGCGATTCAAGCCATCGGCGGCCGTTCTCTCATCTTCCGCACCAGTTGGGTCTATGGGCCTCGCGGCAAAAACTTTCTCTTCACCATGCTCCGGCGGGCGCGCGAACGGACCCGGCTCTCGATTGTGAATGACCAGATAGGCGCGCCTACTACGTCCCTCGCACTCGCCCAAGCCACACATGCGATCGTCTCGGGCATCCTGGCAGGCCGATTCGGCGGCCCGGACACCTGGACCGGCCTTTATCACATGACCTGCTCCCGTACGACCTCATGGTTCGGTTTTGCGCAGGCTATCTTTGCACGCGCCGCGCAGCTCGATATCCAGGCTCCCGAACTTCTTCCTATTACCACCGCTGCCTACCCCCTGCCAGCGGCGCGCCCCCTTAACTCCATCCTCTCGAATGCCAAACTATGGAACCGTTTTAAAATTCAACTCCCTGCATGGGAAACGGCGCTTGATGAAGTCATGCAGATTCTCCGCAGGTCCTCTCCACAATGAGGTCCACAAGCAGGCTTTTGTCCGGCGGAGAATAGACTGAGGGGCGAGTAAATCGATCCAGCTCAACCAGCGGAAGAACCTTTACTGAAAATAAACTGGACTTATTTTCAGCTTCCGGCTACGCGGGCCGCAGCCTCGCGAACCGCCTTGCGTGTCTCTTCTTCGCGGGCCGCAGTCATCCGCACCACAGGCGTCGACAGGCTGATCGAGGCAACCACTCTCAGGCCCTGGCGCTGGATCGGAGCACCAAAGCAGACGCCGCCCATAATGGACTCCTCGCGGTCGCAGGAGATGCCGCTCTTGCGAATCTGCTCGAACTCTTCGAACAGCCGGGCCCGGTCGGTGATGGAGTGCTCGGTTCGCCGCGACAGGCCATAGACTTCCAGGATGCGGTCTGCCAGCGCGCGTGTCTGAAAGGCCGTAATGGCTTTGCCCATCGCGCTGCAGTGCGGGGGAAGAACCCGGCCGATCCGGTTTGACATGCGGATCTCGTGAAAGGTCTCGATGGAATCAAGCACGTGAATCCGGTCGTCGTAGAGATAGGCCAAACTGGCGGTTTCGTTGAAGCGGTTGGCCAGCCGTTCCAACTCCGGCCGCGCCTTGGTTTTGAGTGTGTTCGCCTCTTCCACCAGCCATCCGAAGCGCAATTTTGCGGCTAGCTGATAGGTGCCATCCACAGCCTGCTCGAGATAGCCATGCTTTTCCAGGGTTAGCAACACGCGGAACAGCGTGGACTCGGGCAATCCCGTCCTCGCGCTGATCTCTTTGAGCGACAGCGGCGCTGTTCCGTCAAAACTATCGAGAACGTCGAGCGCGCGGCCGATCGAGCGTAGATAGTACTGCTCATTTGCCGCCGCACCTGGAGCCGACTGAAGCGCCCATTTTGGTATCCGGCGGCGAACGGCTTTCTCCGGGGGATGAGGTTCGGTTTTGGCTGCCACAGATGGACGCTACCTTGATCGAGCTGGATTTTGTTCCCCATCTTTATACGTCGTTTGCGTCTCGGGCGGCAATAATTTTCATTTTTATGCAGATATCCTAGGTACCCACTTCCGGCCCCTGAAAGGTACGCCTGTGAGCCTCTTTCGGGTGCCGCACAACCACGCTGCAAGATGATCTGGTCCTGCGCTTATCGCATCCCGTTCAGCGTGAGGGCTTTCCCATCAAGAATTTGCGCGCCTGGCCGAGCAGATCGCCCGCCGCCTGTTTCAGGCAGGCGATATCGTTCGTCAAAAACAGCAGGTCAACTTCAAGCCCCAGCCAAAAGCCGTATTCGTCCGGCGCGCACGCCGTGGCCACGCACTTATTGTGTGCCCGCGCGGCCTCCACAATCTTTACAGCCGCTTGCTGAACCCGCGGATCGCTCGTTTGCGAAGGAACTCCCATGCTCGCAGCCAGATCCGCGGGGCCTATGAACAGATCCACATCTGGAACTGCGGCCAGCTCATCCAACCTTCCCAACGCTGTTTCGGTTTCGATCTGCGCCATCAGGCACAAGCCCGAGTTCAGGCGCTGCTGCTTCTCGACCGCTTCGCCGTGAATCCCGTAGTGAACTGCCCGGGAGACGGAAAAAACCCCTCGACTGCCCTCCGGGGCAAACCGCGCGTATTTACGCAATTCCTGCATCTGCTCCGGCCGCTCGATCATCGGCGCGTCGAGAATATCGGGTCCGCACTCAGCGGCCTTCAGCACATTCGCCCGCTGCACATCAGGAATCCGAATCATCGTCAGCATCCCGGAGCCGCCCGCCATGCGGCACAGGTCCGCGGCTTCGGCAAATGTGATATGCCCATGCTCCATCTCGATCCAGATAGCCTGATAGCCCAGGCGTGCACAGATCTCTAAAAAGACAGGATCGTAAAAGTAGACGGCTGCGCCAAGAAGCGTCTTGCCGCCATTGGCTTCCACGGCTTGCCGTAAGCGGTTCATAGAGTTTCTCCCTGTGGAATTCGCTGAAACGGTTCACATTTACGGCCACCTGGGTCCGCCGCTACCTTGCCGGCAGCCATGCGCACAGCCAGCCGCATGGCCGCTTTCATATTGGTCGCGCCAGCCAGATTACGGCCGGCGATATCAAATGCGGTTCCGTGATCCACTGACGTGCGAATGATCGGCATCCCGAGTGATACGTTGACGGTTCCCTCGAAATCAATCAGTTTCATCGGTATGTGCCCCTGGTCGTGATACATGGCCACAATCAAGTCGAACTCTCCGCGCAAGCCGCGCACGAAGATCGTGTCGGCCGAGTGGGGTCCGGAGCAGTCGATGCCCAGCGTGTGCGCTGCGGCAATCGCCGGAGCAATCACCGACGCATCCTGCGTGCCGAATAACCCATGCTCGCCTGCATGTGGATTCAGCCCGCAGACTGCGATGCGGGGCGGGCTCTGCCGCATAAGCTTCAGCGCATCGTTGCCTAACTCGATCGTGCGCACAATCCGGCGCTGATCGAGTTGGCAGGCGCGCTCAAGAGGAATGTGCGTGCTTACATGCACGGTCGCCAGCTTTTCTGATACCAGCAGCATGCGCGAATCCAGCGCACCCGTGAGTTCGGCAATGTATTCCGTGTGCCCGGAAAAAGTACCTAATGATAGCGTCACCGCTTCTTTGTTCAGTGGCGCCGTCACCATCGCGTCTGCCTCGCCACGCAAGCACATCTCAGCCGCGCGCCGCACGTAGCCGATCGCGGCCATGCCATACTCGGCGCGCAATTGGCCGAAAGCAATTGCGTGATCGCCCGGCAGTCCTCCGGTTTCAATTACGGTGCCGGGTAAAGCACTGGGGTCCACGCCGATGACGCGCCCAGCCGCATGGAGAGCTGTGGAGTCCGCAATTACGAGCCATTGCGCCAGCGGGCCCAATTCTTTGTCCCGCAGGGCTTTGAGCGTAATCTCAGCGCCCACCCCCGCGGGATCTCCAATGCTGATGGCGATGCGAGGCAGTCTCTTCATGCCGCTCCTGATAGCTGTGTGAGGACATCGCTGAGCGTGGTAGCTGTGCCGAATCCGCCTGATTTTGTGATTGCGATGCACCCCTCAGCAACTCCACCTTGCAAAATACCCCAGGGGATGCCCGGAGCCAATTCTCCTTGAAGGAGAATCGAGTGGGCTCCCAGCGCGAGCGCGGCAAGTTGGGCCGTGTCACCTCCAGTCAGGATCAGCCCATCCGGGTCGAACGAATCGAATGCTTCGCACACGGTTGCTTCGTCGCCTGGTGCACATGCGATGCGCACAATATGTACATCCTTGCGCCCCTGTATCGTTCTTTGGAGGGTTGCAAGCTGAAGATTGGTTACCCGATGCGGAGTTCCGGCAATCACTAATGTGCGTGACGCAACGGGTATTGCTGCTGCCTGCGTAGAGGCCGGATGCAGGCTCGCCATGGCGCGCGCCAACCCAGCCGATCCTGCATACAAGAGCGCTTTGATAGACTCAGCCGCGCACGCCAGCGCATCTAAATCACTTTGCGTTGAACTGTCACACATCAAGATTGTCTTTCCTCGCTCAATCGCTGCTGCGATTTCATCGGCGTGAGCGATGGCGGCTATTGCGTCCCGCATTTCCGATGCAAACCATGTGCGCAGGTCAATCCGCGCGCTAGGCCGCGCGCTGGGCCCGCACGCATCTCGAACTTCCAGGATGCTGTTGCGCACCGTGCGCCCTGCTGCCGGAAAAGCCGGCGCCAACAGAATTGCCCGCGTCCCAAGCGCCTGGTGCAAGGCCAGTACCTCGGCAGCAATGGGCCCGCGCCCGGCCGAATCAATCTTCTTGAAAAAGATTGCGTCCTTATCGGGGATGAGGCCGGCAGCTGCCCGGGAGACCACTTCGGCCGCTTCCGCGGCGGGCAGAGCGCGCGAGGCGGTATGCATGGCCTGAACGGTTTCCGAGACAGGAAACAGCGTCTGATAACCAAACCACACGCGCACCGAATCGCCGGCTCGCAGGAATGCTGCACCCGCATCGCACGCGCCCGTCACGTCGTCGCTCAGCAGTCGTACTTGCCTCATTGCCGGTGCAATCACAGGATATGAATCGCTTGGACTGGATGGATTCGGTGAGCATCGAGTGCGATCCATTTATTTTCGGTAGTATACATTTATTTTCGGGTATGGTGTCCGGCTACTGCAAATCCTGCCGGTTACGGGATTTAGCAGGCGACGCGGCGGTGTCCAACGGTTCCCCGTTGATTTCATCCACCATCGCGTCCGATCTGGTTGACTCAGGGCATCCCTGCGCAGCCCACGTTGACCTGTGGACTCGCCAGACGGTATCTTTCAAGCATCTGGTGTTCGGGAAGGCGGTGCGATTCCGCCACTACCCCGTAACTGTGAACGCTGAGAGGTCGGCACTCTGCTCGAAGCCACTGGGACGTTTCGTCCTGGGAAGGCTGCCCGATCTCGTTGACGCGCAAGTCAGGAGACCGGCCAGATGCCAATCTGGGCTTATTCGACTTCGATGGGAGAGTTGAAGAGCATGGTCAGGACATCCGCGTTCCGGATCGCCGAACTGCAGCCTCAGGATCACCTCCCACTTTGTCTTTAGGCGTTCGCCGTTTCCGAACGCCGGGAAGCAACGCATGCACGCAAGACCGGTTCCGGATGTAACTCTTGTATTGGGCGGTGTCCGTAGTGGTAAGAGCCGCTATGCGCTCGAACTTGCCGCGCAAGTAGATCGCGTGACTTTTTTAGCGACGGCGGAGCGATGCGACGATGAAGAAATGACACGGAAGATCGAGCGGCACCGTACTGAGCGGCCGCGGCACTGGAAAACGATCGAGGAGCCGCTGGCACTCGCCGCCGCGGTCGGAGCGGTGAGGGACTGCGACCTGCTTTTGATCGACTGTCTAACGCTCTTTGCGGGGAAGGTCCTGGATGTTTTTGGCGATGATCCAGCAGCCATTTCCGAAAGCATCGATCGGTTGTGCAATGTGTTGAAAGCCCCACCCTGCGCGGTTGTTCTGGTTTCCAACGAAGTCGGAAGCGGGGTAGTACCGGCATTCGAAATGGGGCGGCGCTATCGCGATCTGCTGGGCGAAATTAACCAGCGGGTTGCTGCGATTGCCGATCGCGTCGTCTTGATGGTAGCTGGGTTGCCGCTCACGCTTAAGGGACGCCTCAAGACAAAAGTGATGGCATAAGAGATTTTTTCCATTCTGGCTGAACGACCGTTTTTTCACTTCGACGAACCTTCGACCAGAAAACAACAACCATTAACCAGCTGGGTGTCGGGAAGTGCGGTGCGATTCCGCCACTACCCCGTAACTGTAAGCGCAGAGAGACGTGCAGGGAGTTCAACGCCACTGGAGCATTGCTCTGGGAAGGCAGCACGAGCTTGATGACGCGCAAGCCAGGAGACCGGCCCCGCTGCAAGCTTGAACCCGAGGGGGAATATATGTTCGCTGCTTCTGTACGTCGATTGTCGGCCTGCTTTTACATCGCTTCTCTTCTTTTCTTTCCGCTATTGGCGAAAACACTGGGCGCGCAACAGGCCGGAAGGCTCCATGGGGCGGTGCACGATCCGCTGGGCGCCATTGTGACAAATGCCTCGATCGATCTCATCCGAAATGGCCAGCTTGTGGCAAGCACAAAGACGGATGCTGAAGGTTTATTTGGTTTTGAGATTGCCATTTCGGGCCGGTACACCATACGTGCTTCGGCCCCTTCGTTCGAGCCCGCTGCAAGCCAGGTTATTTATGTCTCCACAACCAGCGGAGCTGAGCTGAACGTCATACTTGGCACTCCAACTCTCACACAACAGGTGATTGTTACCGCGACAGGTGCTCCGATCCCGGAAGCGCAAACAGGCGCTTCTGTGACTCTGATTCCGGCAGAGGATTTCGGCTATTCAGCAGAGGTACAGGAGCTGCTCCGCCTTGTGCCCGGCCTGCAGATGACGCAGACGGGACAGATCGGCGGCACAACCGCGCTCAATATCCGCGGCGGCGCGAGCGACGCAAACAAAGTGTTGATTGACGGCATTCCAGCCAACGCAATCGGAGGTACGGTGGAATTCGCCAACCTTTCCAGCACGGGCATTGAGTCCATCGAAGTTCTGCGCGAACCAAACGGCGCGCTTTATGGATCGGACGCTTTGGCGGGCGTGGTCAATCTGACTACTCCGCAAGGCTCGACAGCGCTTCCTTTCATCACCTATGCCGGAGATGCCGGCAACTTCGGAACATATCGCAATGAGGTGACTGCAGGAATGGGTTATCGGCACCTCGATCTTTACTCTGCCTTCGCCCGCACGGATACGGACAACAGCTTGCCAAACAGCGAATTCCATAACGCCACCTATGCCGGCAACTTCGGATGGGTTCCCAATTCAAACAACGATCTCCGATTCACTGTGCGTCACATCATCGTCTCTGGCGGTCAGCCTAATGCGATCGCACTGTACGGTATTCCCGATGACGGACAGCAGAAGGAACAGGACAACTATTACGGAGCAGTCTGGAATAACCAGACGACGAACAAGTGGCACAACCAGCTGCGATATGGAGGCATGCGGCAGAACTCCGAGTTCAATGAGTTTGGCGCGACCGGCATTTACGACCCGGCGATCGGCTACTGGCTCGGCGCTCCGGTCACCATTACCGGCGCGAATGGCTACTCGGTTTCCGGTCAGGCGATCTTCCAGTACAGCAATCAGCCAACGCAGTATCTGTCACCCTCCAGCCGCGATATCGCTTATGCGCAGACCGATTACAGCTTGACGCCGCATCTCCTGGTCCTTGGAGCCTTCAAGTTCGAACACGAAAGCGGCTCCTCAGAATACACAGGCAGCACGCCCAGCAGCATCGAGCGCAACAATTACAGCTACACGCTGCAGCTCGCCGGCGACATTCGGAACCGGCTCTTCTGGAACCTGGGTACGGGCCTGGAGGATAACGGCCTCTTTGGCTTCGCGGCGACACCGCGGGCTTCACTGGCTTACTATCTAGTGCGGCCGTCAAACAGCGGCTTCTTCACCGGGACGAAGCTGCACGGAAGTTTCGGCAAAGGCATCAAGGAACCCAGCGTTTACGACCAGGCGAACTCTCTCTTTGGACTGCTCGCACCACTGCCCAACGGGACGCAATTGATCGAACAGTACAACGTCACGCCCCTTGGAGCCGAAGATTCAAGGACATTTGATGGCGGCGTCGATCAGGAGATACTTAAAGGACACGGGCTTTTGGGACTCACTTTCTTCCACAACGAATTCACGAACGGCGTCGAATACGTACCGCAGGCCGGGCTAGTTGAGCTTGGCATACCGGCCGCAAATCTGCCTCCATTTGCATACGGCGGAGCATTTATTAATTCGCTCGCATTCCGGTCCCTGGGGACGGAGATCGAGATCCAGTATCAGCTTGGCAGCCACCTGTTTGCACGCGGAGGCTATACCTATACAGACGCGGTCGTGCAGCACTCTTTCTCAAGCGACAATCTCGCACCCAGCTTCAACACCGCATCTGACTTCAGCACAATTCCCATCGGAGCTGATTCGCCGCTGGTGGGAGCAAGACCATTCCGGATTGCACCGCATAGCGGATATTTCGCGCTGAACTATACGAAATCGAAGTTCTACACCACCTTTACTGGAACATTTGTGAGTAGCCGTGACGACAGTGACTATCTCGTAGACCCGAACTTTGGCACGAGTATGTTGCTTCCCAATCGCAATCTGCTCGGTGCATATCAACGGCTTGAGCTGGGTGGCGGCTATCAAATAGCGCGGCGTGTGAATGTCTATTCGGACATTCAGAACCTGCTCAGTGAGCACTACTTTGAGGCGTTTGGGTATCCTGCGCTTCCACTAACTTTCCGGTCCGGAATCAAGTTGAATTTTGGAGGGGAGTCATGGAGCGTGAGGTGAGCCAAACGGTCATCGAGGAGCTTGTCAACAGCATCGGGCCGCCGAGCGAGGAGCGTCGCCGGAAAGCGCGCCTGCGCCTTGACACCCTCACCAAGCCTATCGGCAGCCTGGGGCGCCTTGAGGACATCGCCTCGCAGGTGGCCGCTATTCGCGGTGATAAGTTCAGCGAATTCGTGAGTAAGGCTGTCTACGTTTTTGCAGCTGATCACGGGGTCACCGAAGAAGGTGTCAGCGCCTATCCACGCGAAGTCACGAGACAGATGGTTCTCAACTTTCTTGCTGAGGGTGCAGCCATCAATGTGCTTGCTCGGTTGCACTGCGCGGCGCTGCATGTGGTCGATGTAGGAGTGGACGCGGATTTTGGCTCAATTCCTGGCTTGTTGCACCACAAGGTAAGCGGCGGCACGCGCAATATGCTGCGCGAGGCTGCGATGAGCGAGGAGGAGGTTGAGAAGGCTTTGTGTATTGGCTATGAGCTTGGATCGGAGGCTGCGGCTGCGGGTCATACGATCATTGCGATCGGCGAGATGGGAATCGGCAACACAACTGCGGCCAGCGCCGTCACCTGCGCGCTGAGCGGTGCAGCGGCGGAGCTTGCTACGGGACGAGGCACCGGTGTCGAGCCTGGCGCGTATACAAATAAAGTGCGAGTCGTTGAGACAGCGGTTCGCAAACACTGCAATGGACCGACTTCCCTTCCTCCGCTTGAAATCCTGCGTTGCCTTGGGGGGCTTGAGATCGCCGCTATGGCTGGAATGGTGTTGGCTGGCGCAAGGCATCGACTCGTTGTTGTCCTCGACGGATTTATCTCAACCGCGGCGGCCGCACTTGCGGTTGGCATGGCTCCGAATGCACTTGGATTTCTTATCGCAGGCCATCGCTCGGAGGAACCTGGACACAAGTTGCTTCTCGACTACCTTAATCTCGAGCCGCTGCTATCTCTCGGAATGCGCCTGGGCGAAGGAACGGGCGCTGTTCTTGCAATGCCGGTCATCGAGTCGGCGATCGCACTCTATTACCAAATGGCAACCTTTGCTTCAGCCGGAGTGAGCGGAGCTACACCTTGAAGCTGGTTACGCAAATCCGGCGCACATGGTTCGATTTTCTGGGAGCCCTCCAGTTCCTTACTCGATTGCGGGTGCCATCTGTTCCCTACGAGCGGGACTCGCTGGCGCGTGCAGTAAAGTTCTTTCCGATCGTGGGGCTACTGATCGGTGCAGGAAGCGTACTCCTCTATTTCGCGCTCGCCCCCCATCTTTCCATGACGGTCGTTTCACTGCTCATTGTGGTGTATTTGGTCGCGATCACGGGTTCGCTCCATGAGGATGGCCTTGCTGATTCCGCCGATGGATTCGGCGGCGGATGGGAGCGCGAAAGAGTGCTTGCAATCATGCGCGACAGCCGCATCGGGACCTATGGTGCAGCAGCACTCATACTGAGCCTCCTTGCTCGCGTAGTACTGATCGCTTCTCTTCCTCGAACGCAGGCCGCGGCCTATTTGATCGCAGCTCCCGTTTTGAGCCGCTGGACAACATTGCCTCTCAGCTTCTTTCTACCGCCGGCACGAGATCGCGGGCCAGACAGCGGTCCGGATCACAGTTGTGATCACATCGATGGGCAGGGGGCACGGATTGCCCGTCTCACAACGAGCAGCAGTCTCATCCTTGGAAGCCTGCTTACGTTTGCGATCGTGTTTGCGGTGCTGCATGTTCACGCAGTCGCTCCCGTTCTGGTGAGTATCGGCGTTACGCTGTTGACAGCGCTCTATTACAAACGTCGGATCGGCGGCATCACAGGCGATTGTTTCGGGGCGACAAATCAACTAAGCGAGATCGCGGTGTATCTCTGCGGAGTGTGGGTGTGATGGATACTCTGCTCTTCATCCGGCACGCAGAAACCGATCTTGCAGGACGATTCTGCGGGCACTCGAACCCGGAAATCAATGAACGAGGTCTTCATCAGATCGAGGAATTGCTGAAGGCCCTGAAGAACGAATCCTTCGATGCCCTCTACGCCAGCGATCTGTCCCGCGCGATCACGACGGCGAATGCGATTGGGGGGGCGTTTGGGCTTTCGCCGATTACGGCTCCGGAACTTCGAGAGATCAATTTTGGAGAATGGGAGGGGCTCAGCTGGGCCGAGATCGAATCGCGCGATCAAGCTTATGCACGTCGATGGTCGGAGGCTTATCCGGACCTGCCTGCGCCTGGAGGCGAACGTTTTGAAGCATTTCAATCCAGAGTGCTTACTCAGGTGAGGAATCTTCTCTCTGAGGCATCGCAGAAGTGCGCGGCGATTGTTACGCATGCCGGTGTCATGCGAGTCGTACTGTGTTCTCTTTCGGGGCTTAGCGAGCAAGAAGCCTGGGAGCGGACGAAAGCGCACTGCGGGTTCTTTCGCTACCAGCCGGGGAGCTTCCTATGAGAGAAGCGAGGATGCGTGTAAGAGAACTTGCGGCCTGGGGTCTCGATCACTATGAATATCGCCCCGCCGACTGCCACGGTGCCCCGGATATCGCGCACACAATCGCAGCCAGAAGACGGCCCATTGAGGCCAAGTCAGCGCTTGTGGACATTAGCGATTGCGGATTGCAGGAGCGATTTGCAGAACAAGCATCGCGGGCCGATCTTCACGCGGAGATGGCTGGGCTTCATTGGTTTCTTGGTGTCGTCGATCTTCGCCTCCTCCTTGCTTTCCAACGTCGTATCGTTCTTAATCCGGAAGCGCAGAAATCTCCTGTGCCAACCGCGAGCGACTGGGATGGCTTGGCAGATCTGTGCTTCGGGGAATCGAAACCTGTTGTGTGCGAGGCGGTTCGCTCCGATGAATCTCTACTGCTTCGCTCTACAAATCCCAACCTGTACTTCCGCATTACTGACGACAGTTCCAACCCAATTGCGATCCATTCTGGGAGTCCGTTCTTTGAGGTGGCCCTGTACCGAAACCGCTGGTTCCTGCGGGATGGGTACCATCGGGCATTTCGTTGTCTGCAAGCCGGTGTTCCTTATCTTCCGGCGGTCATTGTGCAGGCCCGGACGCTTGAAGAACTCGGGGCCGTGCATCCCTGGTTCTTCCCTGAAGACGTACTTTTCTCGGCCACCCCGCCGCGGGTCATTGATTTTCTGGACGATGCGCTCGTCCTTGAATACAACCGCTCTCCTCTCATCAAGACGCTTCGCATCACGGTAGAGGAGACCTATACCTTGCTAGGAGAAAACCTATGAGCATTGCAACGAAGCGTGGCGACGGCGGTCAGACAGGACTCGCCGGCGGCATCCGGGTTTCGAAAGCCGATCTTCGGGTGGAATCCTATGGAACAGTCGACGAGCTGAATACGCATCTCGGTTTCGCTCGCAGTATCTGCCAGAACAAGGAGATCGCAACCTGGACCGAGGAGATCCAGAGAACTCTATTCCGCCTTGGTTCAGCGCTGGCGACACCACCGGAAAGCAAGAAGAAACCGCCTGTGATCTCAACCGAAGACGTGGACATGCTGACCGAGTTGGTGTACAAGATCGAGGCAACAGAAGGTATTCTCGCGGACTGGTCACTTCCTGGAGGACACGCGGAGTCCGCGGCCTATGAGATGGCCCGCACTGTCTGCCGCCGAGCCGAACGCACCGCCGTTCGCTTCGTGGAGAGTGGCGGAGTGGTCCAGCCTGAGGTTTTGGCTTACCTCAATCGCCTCTCCGATGTGATCTGGCTGTTTGGCCGCCTGATTGAGCGCAATGCGGGCGTCAACAGTAGGCTGCGCGATGAGAGCCACGCTGGCCCCAAATTTTCTAGAGCTTGGTGAGCCGTCCAATGAAGCATCCTTCTTTCAATGAGGCCGAACGCGAAGCTGTCTACCGGGTCATCACGGAACGGCGCGATGTTCGCCGGGGCTTTCTCAATGTGCCTCTGCCGGAGGATTTGATCAGGCGTCTGTTCGGTGCAGCCCACTGCGCGCCTTCTGTCGGACTAATGCAACCATCCCGCTTCATTCTGATCAGGGATTACAGTATTCGCAAAGCCATCCATCAGATCTTTAAGGCGACTAACAGTCAGGCTTTCGATAGTTACAAAGGCAAACAGGCCGAACTGTATTCTGAGCTCAAACTGGAAGGGATCCTCGAAGCGCCCCAGAATCTCTGTGTCCTTTGCGATAGGAGAAGCGAGCGTGGTCACGGACTCGGACGGCAGACAATGCCGGAGACAGCTGTCTACTCAACTGTCTGCGCAATTCAGAACCTATGGCTTGCTGCACGCAGCGAGGGCGTCGGTGTCGGGTGGGTCAGCATTCTCGACCCCAAGGAGCTTTGTAGTCTTCTCAACATCCCGAATCATCTGACACTGGTGGCATATCTCTGTTTCGGTTACGTAGACGGATTCGCTGCAGAACCCGATTTAGAACGGTTCGGGTGGGAAAGACGCATTGATCTCAAAACCGTCATCTCATACGACCGGTATTCCGAGGAACCTGGATCATGACGGCCCGTGCGGTGATGGTTGTCGGAACCAGTTCGCATGCCGGGAAGTCTCTCCTGACAGCGGCGCTCTGCCGCATCTTTGCTCAGCAGGGCTATAAGGTAGCGCCTTTCAAGTCTCAGAATATGTCCCTCAACTCGGCAGCTACCATCGAAGGGCTTGAGATCGGACGCGCTCAGGCATTGCAGGCTGAGGCCGCCGGCGTCGCGCCGTCAGTTCACATGAACCCTATCCTGCTGAAACCCGCAGGCAACCTGGCTTCACAGGTAATCGTTCTCGGAAGGATCTGGGGCCGTCTTTCCGCTGCAGAGTACCATCAGCGCCGAGTCTCAGAATTGATGCCGCTTATTCTCGAGAGCTATGGCAAGCTCGCCGCGGAAAATGATGTGATCGTGCTCGAAGGGGCGGGTTCGCCGGCCGAGATCAATCTGAAGCAACATGACATCGTGAATATGCGCATGGCAGAGATGGCGGATGCTTCCTGCCTTCTAGTCGGCGATATCGATCGCGGCGGCGTCTTTGCCTCACTGCTGGGAACCGTTGAGCTGCTGGAGCCCGAGGAGCGGTCGCGCATTCGCGGATTCGTTATTAACAAGTTCCGAGGAGACGTTTCCCTGCTTGCTCCAGGTCTTCGCGTGATGGAAGATCGCGTGAAAAAGCCATGCCTCGGCGTCATTCCCCACATTGATGATCTCTCGCTCGATGAGGAGGACAGCCTAGGATTACCACTCACTGACTCTTCCTGCAATGCGGGGTGGTCCACAGCCAGTAGCGATAGGCCATTGCGCATCGCGGTAGTTGCATTTCCCTCGCTTTCAAACTTCACAGATTTCGACGCATTGCGATCGGAGCCGTCGGTTGTAGTTCGATTCTGCCGCAAGCCGGAACAACTGAGCGGAGCCGATGTCGTTATCCTGCCCGGCAGCAAGCAGACGGTAGACGATCTTCTCTGGATGCGAACGGAAGAACTAGACAACATAGTGATCGAGCACGCCAGGACTGGCCTGATCACGGGCGTCTGCGGAGGCATGCAGATGCTAGGAGAACTTATTTCTGATCCCGATGAGATCGAAAGCACAGGATCGACAAGGGGCCTATCTCTCTTGCCGATCAAAACGACCATGCGTTCGACGAAGATCACAATCGCTGGCTCGGGACGGTTTATCACAGGTTCGCTTTTCTGTCAGCCGGTTGGAAACGTAGCGCTGCATGGATATGAAATCCATGTCGGCGAAACATCCTATATCGGGCGTGCCCAACCCTTTGCCCATGTGACCCGTAAATCGACTGAACACAAGGAATCTGTGGTTGATGGCTGTATCAGTCAGGACTCTAGAATCTTCGGCACGTATCTCCATGGCCTCCTTGATGGTGACCAGTTTCGCCATGCATTTATTAATGCTGCACGCGCATTCCATAACCTCACGCCGGCTGAAGAATTAAGCAACTGGGAATCAAAGCGACAACAATCTCTCGATCGGCTTGCGGCCATTGTTAGCCAGTCACTCGATGTCCCGAAGATCTTCGACTGGGTCGGGCTCCGGTATCAGATTCAATCTGCTCCAGGGATAAGCGAGGTGGCACTATGAACCGCTGCCTGCTGCTTCCGGCTGTTCACTTGACAGACGAGATGGCCGGAGACCCTGAGTGGCTTCCGCACCCGGTCCGGCTCGTGGGATGGGCCATTACACGGGGCGAGGCTCTTTTGCGCAAGCCAGATCAGAGCCCCAAAACCGAAATGCTGGCCGGTGCTGCACTCACTGCAACGATTGTGGCCGCGACCTATTTCCTGACGCGGCGAATCATCGCTATGGCCTATCGCCACTCGAAGTTCATTGGCTCGCTTACTGAGATCGTTCTTGGTTGGACATGTCTCGCAGCCCGCAACCTGCAGGATGAAGCGGCGCTTGTGCTGACTGCTCTCGAGGCTGAAGATATTTTGCTGGCGCGCCGCCGCCTGGCACGCATCGTTGGGCGGGACACGGAGAACCTCGACACGCAAGAAATCAGCCGGGCCGTCATTGAGACTGTGGCCGAAAACGCCTCGGATGGCGTGGCTGCTCCTCTGTTTTACATGAGCCTGGGTGGTGTCCCGCTGTCAATGGCGTACAAGGCTGTCAACACACTGGACTCCATGATTGGCCATGCAGACGATCGTTATTTCTATTTCGGCAAAACAGCGGCGCGTCTGGATGATGCAGCGAACTTTGTTCCAGCAAGGCTGACCGCACTCGCGATTGTGGCTGACTCCTTGCTGTCAAAAGCAGAGGCGCGTAATGCATGGAGGATTTGGTTGCGGGATGGCAACAATCACAAAAGCCCAAATGCCGGCCAGCCCGAAAGCGCGATGGCGGGAGCGCTTGGAGTTCGGCTTGGTGGGGGAAATTTCTATCAAGGCAAGTTCATTGCGGCTGAACTAATCGGCGAGGAATTCCAGTCGCCGCGGCCCGCCGACGCTCGCAAAGCCATTCGCATCGTATCCACTGTTGCGCTACTGGGCCTGGGCACCGGCGTGCTCCTGTGCGCGTACTTCCGGCCGCGGAGAGGCAAATGACGGAAATAAGACCGCTCCACGGAGGGCAACTGCGGGAGATCGCGAATCATTTTGGGATTCCGATTTCTGAGCTTCTCGATTTCAGCGCGAATGTTAATCCCGACGGCCCGCCGCCGTCAGTACCTATCGCCTTGCACCAGGCCATCAATGAGCCTTTGATGCTCACGAATTATCCGGATCTCGGCGAAATGGAGCTTAGGCAGTCCCTGGCTCGCTACTGCGGAGTCCAGCCTGAGAATGTTGCGGTAGCAAGCGGCTTTGTCCCGCTACTTGAAGCTGTACTTCTGATCCTTCGTGCTCGGACATGCCTCGTTCCGGTACCCGCATTCGTCGAGTACCGCAGAGTGCTGCAGCGATCCCGAATCGAATTGATTCCTCACATCCTAACGCCCGATTTCGACTTCAATTGCGATGCCGCTGATCTGTTCCGCGACTCCTGCGGCGCCATACTTCTCGCCAACCCTCAGAATCCATCAGGCCTCCTGTGTCCCCGCGACACAATGCTTCGCATCGTTGAACGTGCAGCAGACCGCAACATTTATGTTCTTCTCGATGAGGCATTTATCGACTACTGCCCGGAAGCTTCTTTAGCGGGTAAGATCGATCGCTTCGCAAATCTCATCGTATTCCGTTCCGTGACGAAGTTCTTCGGTATTGCCGGACTGCGCGTTGCCTATGCGACAGCCAATGCGGAACTCTGCAACCGACTGCAGGAGGCGATCGCGCCATGGTCTGTCACTTCATTGGCTTCTCTGGCGGCTGAGATCGCAGTGCAGGATGAAACTTACGCGAAACACACGATCATGGTTAACAAGGAACGCCGGAGCCATCTGCATGCGGCCATTTCGAAGCTTGGCATCCATGTTTATCCCTCCGCAGCCAATTTCCTCCTTCTACGCTTGCCCGGCTCCATCGGTTGTAAGCAATTCTGGGAACGCATGATCCGAGAGCACGGCATTGTCTTGCGCAATTGTGCCAACTATGAGGCTTTGGATGATCGCTATTTGCGCGTTGCAGTTCGCACTAACGCGGACAATGAGCGCCTCATTGAAGGTCTTTCATGTGAGGTCAAAGACGGCCAATGACGCACTGGTATCGCGAGCCAAAGCGAGTGAAACTGCTAGAGCACCTGGAGCGTGCGGGAGTTGACTTCGTATTTAATTCGGACGAGTTCGCGGAGAGTGACTTGCGGAATCTTAAGTCGACACTACAATCGTCTCGGCTTGCCGACAGATTCACGCTCGGAACATCCATGTCAGGAGACGTCCGGAAGGTATTAATCATTGCGCCGAGAACTTATCCTGACCCTGCCTGTGTTCAGAATCCGGAGCCGTGGGCAGGTATTTTCGTGCTTCCAGCGCGTCGCCCTCAACGAGAGCATGCTCTTCGAACTCTTTTCGCGATTAATTGCTCCTTCAACAATGGCGCACGTGGACGCCGCGCCATCAGCAAGGGCATCCTTCATCGCTTTGTTCTTGATATGAGAGTCCATCCACCATCCCTCTACGGTCTAAGAGAGTCTTTCGATCATCAGCGCGTGTAACAATAAGCTTCCTCAAGAGGAAAAACCGCCTGTCGAACTGAACGAACCTTGGAGCGCGAGCGTTTTCTTCTTTGAGTACGAGCCCAGCCTTGTACCAGTCTGGCATCATCCTTAATCGCCCTTTGCGCCGCCATTGCGTCGGCAGCAAGTCGTTTACGCCAAATGACGAAGACTTTAATGAGCAAGACTGTGGGAGTAAGCCCCAGGAATATCCAAAGCACGCGCGTTACGTGCCCACCGATGGTTCCATAGTGCAGGGGCGAAGCAAAATGACCGCTCGAATTACAATCGGCACGTCTGCAGTCCGGTGGGCAGCTAGAACCTTAGCTGAGCGGCGGTGGCCCTCTAATCTATATCCGAAGTCCGCTCTTCCATTTCGCCTTTCCCCTTCAAAGGATCACGGTTATTGCAAAGAAGATCTCAAGGCCCCT
Source organism: Acidobacteriaceae bacterium (assembly GCA_030049955.1). The sequence goes on along the minus strand of JASIJX010000208.1, from coordinate 33,500 downwards.
GCAAAAGCGTTCAACGCTAAGCCAATCTCTCCGCTCATCAAGTTGTAATGCAGCTGGGCAACAGATCTCATGAATGTTCCGGGGAGCTTTGCATAGCGCCGATTTCGCCAGCGCCTGGATCGACTAGAAGGTAATGCGAGCGCTTCCCCGGACCTGTCGCGGCGGCAGGACGATGAGCAGTTCTAAGGCGCTATTCGTGTATTCCAAGCCGTCGATATCGACAACTGCTAGATCGAGCCGTTGCTGATGCACTCGTGCCATCAGTTGATCGATAAGAAAGGGTGGCAGGCCCGGCATGATTTTCTTCCGCGCTCAAAGACCTGCCGCAAAGAGTGCTGATAGACAAGGGCGCTGCCCGTGAAGCCGAGCATGACAAGCCATAGCCCGAGACCAATTCCGGCCCAGAGGTGGCGATGCACACCCAGCGACGGATCGGCAATCTCGCTGCCGATCCGCTCATTGTTCCGGGAAGCACCTTTGGAGGGTTTGCCTTCATGACCTTGGATCAAAATGACAACTTCGCAACTAGTTGCACCAACCGTGGAGCTTGCGCGCTCACGATCTGGCCAAAGTTCGGATCTTCTTCTTGCCCATCGACCGAGGCCGGACCATAAAACTGTGCGTGATTGAAAACATTGAATGCCTCCAGACGCAATTCAAGCGAACTCGATTCAATTCGCACATTTTTTTGCAATGTCATGTCGAAGTTCTCAATTCCAGGCCCATAAAACATGCGGCGCTTCGCGTTGCCCAATTGGCCAGGATTCTCCTCCGGAAAGAGTGCTGTATTGAAGGCTGGTTTTCCATTACGGCCGTTCGTGTTCACCTGAAGTGGCCCCGGCAAATATTGCGGTGTATCGAGCAGATAATTGTTCACTCCATTACCAAGAGTGCCTAGTAGCGAATTATCCGAGTTGTCGAAGAGTGTCACGGGAAACCCTGTCGCGAAACGACTTGTACCGGAAAGGCTCCAGTCATCGGTGAGGCGATTGCTTTTATGGAGGACAGCGACAAATGGAAGCGCCCATGTGTAGCTCGCTTCGAAGCTCTGCCTCTGATCCCAGGCCGAGATCGCGCGAGTCTGTCTCGGATTGAGGGGGTCAATCTGTTCGCCAAGGTTAGAGCCTTGATCGATTGATTTTGCATAGGCATAGCTCAAGAGCAACTTGGAGCCGTTGCTTTGATACCGCAGGGTGGACTCCAGCGAGTTGTAGTTGGAGTTGGCCACTGAATTGTCCGCAGTATTCTCGCCGTAATTTTCGCCCGTCGTAATGGGTGCTCCGTACGTATCTTGATCCCCAGCAAGATTGCGGGTCCCGTAAATAGCGGCACCGGACGTAGAAGTATAGGTGTTATCTTCGCCGAAAGGCCCGCAGCCCTGGCTTGCGAGGCTGAGGCAGAGCGCGGGATTGCCGAGATTTACCGACGCAACAGCGAGAATGCGATGCCCCTGGTTGCCCACATAGCTCACGGTCAACAAAGCGCTGGGCGTAAGTTGACGTTCGATCGAAAGCATATAGTTATTGATGTAGGGCACGAGCGCATGAGAGTTGAAGAACGGGTCGGCTGAAAGCGGTGCGAAGTTGGCCCAGTTGACGGACCGGTCGGGGCTTGATGCAGATACGTTGTGCGGCGGAAACGCGAACGGGAACCGCTGCCCATTATTGACACCTGTAGCGGCTGTAATAAAGGGTGTCGTCATCAGCGGTGGAGCCGGGCTCAAATAGTTATAGCCAAAGGGCGGCACGCCGTACATAATTCCGGCCGCCAAGCCAGGAAACTCTGTATAGAAAATGCCATAGCTGGCCCGAACGCTGCCCTTGCCGCCGCCGAATAACCCCTTCAGAAATCCGTGATCGATCCTCGGGGAATAGGCGAGTCCGATTCTCGGCGCTAGGTTCTTGTAGCCAGTTGGAGCGAGTGTTTTGGGAATGCCCGGATCGCCGGCCACCAACAGCCCGGGGAGCGCACCTGGGTAAAGAGTAGATTCGGCATTGGGAACCCAGGTCTGGATCTGGCCGTATTTCTCCCAGAACGGCATGATGATGTCCCAACGAAGACCCGCGTTAAGGGTCAGATCGTTGCGCGCATGCCAACTGTCCTGGCCGTAAATCCCTTCATAACGATTCCGCAGATAGAGCGGCGAACCGGATGACTGCGTAAAATTGCTCGCAATTCCGAGCAGAAAATCAGCGAAGGGATCGCCTGTTTCCGTGCCGTCAATATTGAACGTCCCATTGAAGGTGCCATTGGGATAGTCGTTTACCTGGTCGATATGGAACTGTCCACCGAACTTGAGGGTATGCGCTCCCTGAACTCGAGTGAATCCATCGCTTACGTAGTACGTATCGTTGATCTGAGTCATATTGGTGATTGGCACGCCCATCACGAAGGTGGGAAACGTAATATTCTCGACTCCCTCAAATTGTGGTGCCTGCACATCGATACCAGGACCACCATTCGCTCCCGAAGCGAATCCCTGAGAAGCCATGCTGACGCCAAGGCCGCCTTTAGGCTGTCCGACAACATTGGCGTTTCGCAAATAGCCAATGTGAAACTCGTTCACACCCTTTGTACCGATCAATTTGTCGTCGTTCAAAGATATTAGTTGGGCTCTGCCGAAATAAAGGGCGTCGAAGCCTGGAATGCTCGCTCCGGCAACAGAGCCGGGATAGGGATTGTCGAGGTAGTAGTCATCGACGAAGTAGTAGCCGGATATCTGGCCAATCCGGCTGTTCAAGTCAACTCGGGCCGAGGCTTTGTCATCCCGCACTGTCTGAGCAAACGACGAGGTCGAATACTGCGTCGCACTGACGTTTGGAGACGGAATGTAACCAAGCAGCGCCTTGCCCGGAGCGGACCATGCAGCCTGGGGGATGTTGCCAGTCCCAAAGACAGCCGGTCTGTTTGCAGTGCATCCGGTGGACGCGCTGGAATAAGGATCATTGGCCTGAACTATGGTGCCGAGTTCTTGCGAGAGCAGGCTCGCGAAGTAGGGTCCGCTTACACAGCCGGTAAGGTCGCCGAAAGAGCCCCCTCTTTGGGCGACTGTAGGCACTGAGATATAGCCTGTCGAGACGCCTTGGTCCGTGCGCGTACCCTGGTAGTCGACGAAAAAGAAAACTCTGTCGTGCTTCACCGGGCCACCTATTGTGCCGCCAAACTGGTTTTGCCTAAACGTAGAACGCGTGGGATCGAAGAACCCGCGGGCATCAAGCGCGGTATTGCGGAGGAATTCAAAAGCATCGCCGTGAAACCTGTTTGTGCCTCCCTTGGTGATCACGGTCACCATACCGCCGTTATAATTCCCGTACTCCGGATCAAAATTGCTTGTGAGGACTCGAAACTCGTCGATTGAGTCAAGATTCGGAATGATAGAAGTTCCACCGTTCATGTGTTCCTGCACATCGATGCCGTTCACCATGAATCCGTTGGAAGATTCCCGCTGGCCATTGATTGAAAGATTGCCAGGATTTAGATCGCCTGAAGGATCAATGCTTCCGGTCACACCCGCCATGATCACCGAACTTGGCAGAAGCGTCGAAATTGGCGCCACTCCTGGCTGAATCGCCAGCAAATCCGTGTAGCTTCGGCCATTCAGCGGCAGTGCTGTCATCTGGTCGCTTGAAATCACTTCGCCCAAATGAGTCGCAATTGTATCGACCTGCACATCCGTGCTGGTTGATACAGTCACGGTATCGGATTGGCCTCCGATGGCAAGTGCGATATCGAGCCGAACCGCGGCATCGGTATCGATTGTGATCCCGGTCTTCTTTTGCGAGGCAAAGCCTGCGGCAGTAACGGTGAGATCGTAATGGCCCACAGGAAGGTCCGGGAACGAATAGAGGCCTTGTTTATCGCTCTTGCCTTGCCAAACCGTTTGCTGTGCCGTATTCACCAATTCGAGGGTTGCACCGATAATCACGGCGCCGCTTGGATCGGCCACCGTTCCTGAAATGCTGCCGCCACTTGCAGCGAACGATGACATCGCCGCGAAAATGAAAAATGCGGCAAAAAGAAGTGACAGACGAGCCTTTCGGGCAAGAAAGAGTAGAGAGTCCAGCCTCGGATGGAACATACGCACCTCGCGGGGCGGGAAATGGAAGGCGCGAGGCTCAGTGTTTATGAGCGATCGTCCCCGTTTCCACGCGGAGAAGAATCGAAATCTCATCCCTGGTAGGTCTCCTGACTTACAGGCGAAGCTGCTTGTTTGCGGCTTCTGATCCTCTGCCTTCCCCGGTTACCCGAGTGGCGTTCTGGAAGATCAATTGTCCTGATTACAGTGGCGGGACCGCGCCGGACTCACACCGGCTTCCCTTTTATGCCCTCGCAGGCACCTGGAATGTCTGAGCATCACAATAGCACAGTTTTCAGAATCGTGATACCGGTTTTACTCTGTGAACTCTGTGTTTAGGGTTCAACCGCCTCCTCCACTGACACTCTCAATAAACATCCGGCGCATCGAACAGTCCACACATCACGGCTAAAGCGCAAATCGGTCAACGAAAGCGGCGGGATATCGAATCGCCAGAATGTCTGTGCTGGAATGCGTAAGGCGTATATGATCGCCGCTCGGATCACCGCCGGATGCGTAATCGCAATTGTGCTTCTTACGCTATTCAGCGATTCCATCCATCTCCCGGCACGGCTGATCAGATCTTCAATCGATTCTCCTCCGTGCGGTGCGGCCTCTGGTTTGGTTAACCACGCTTGAATTCCATCGGGTTGGTCAACCTGAACCTCGTCCATTGGCCGACCGCGCCAGGTCCCGTAATCGCAGTCCAGCAGTTCCTCGATGATCTCTCCTTCAAGTCCCAGCAGATGAGATGTTTGTTGCGCCCGAACCTCGGGAGCCAAATAGATTCGCTCCACCCGAGGAGCTTGCCAAACTACCTCCTCCGAGCCTTTCCTGTCTAGGATCGGCTCATTGAGTGGAAACGCAGCGCGTCTCAGCGCTTCGGTTGGTGCATGGGCAATCAGAATCAGTCGAGAAGTCATTTCTTCCCCAATCTAGCTCTGGAGTCGAGCCCTTGACACACATGATAGAGAGCAATAGGGTTAAATTAGTCTTTTGAAATGAAGCGAAGAAGCCGGTGCAATTCCGGCGCGGTCGCGCCACTGTGATTCCAAGCCAGACCTTCCTTCATTTCCCAAGCGAACTTTGCTGTGGGACGCATGATCCCGGGAGGTTCTCAAATGGCTCAACAGATAGCAGGCGCACTCGCTCCTCAGCCTGTCGCCATTCCCACCATTCCAGTCCGTGAAATTCTGCCCTGGGCTATTTTCGGAGGGCTCCTGATGCTTTTGGCAATTTATTTTGTCGGTGCAGAACAGGGAGCGACCTCGCTCATTCAGGGCCACGCCGTCCACGAATTCGTGCACGACGGCCGTCATCTTCTCGGATTCCCCTGCCACTAAGAAAGAGGGCGTGATGACTCGCATCCTGCTGGTGCGCGGGATGCTTGCGGGACTTGTCGCAGGCCTTCTCGTCTTCGCGTTGGCCCGGTGGATCGGCGAACCGCAGGTTGAACGCGCCATCGCATTTGAAACCAGCCTGGACCAGGCGAAGGGCGAAGCGCCTGAGCCCGAGATTGTTAGTCGCAAGATCCAAAGCGGCCTGGGGTTACTGACGGCGACCGTCGTGGACGGTACGGCGATCGGTGGAATATTCGCGCTTGTGTTTGCCTTTGTCTTCGGAAGGATGAAACCGACGAGCCCACGAGCACTCTCTGCGCTGTTGGCTGGGTTGGGTTTCGTAATCGTAGCCATTGTTCCTGCTCTGAAATACCCGGCAAATCCACCGTCGGTAGGCAATCCCGAGACCATCGGAATACGCACAGGGGCATTCTTTCTACTGATTGCCATCTCTGTCGTAGCTATGATCCTTGCTGTAAAAGTTGAGCGTAAGCTCGATGAGCGTTTGGGTGGCTGGAACGCGTGGCTCGTCGCGGCCGTGTTCTTCGTAGTTGTCGTAACCACAGCATCCCATTTTCTGCCCGACTTCAACGAGGTTCCGGCTGGATTTCCGGTGACTCTTATGTGGAAGTTTCGGGTTGCCGCTCTTGAGATGCAGGTGCTTCTTTGGAGCGTACTTGGTTTTTTCTTCGGATGGCTAGCGGATAAGAGTCTCAAAGCACAGCAGCTGCACAGCTAATGAAGACTTTTGTGAAGGAGCAGAATCGATGTACCCGGTTCAGGAACTGCGTCATCTCGGTACACACCGGCTCGATCTCGCGGCAAGACCGCGATGGTCCCGGAGCTTCCTGTCATGCCGGCCGTCTTTGATTTCATTTGTCCTGTTAGTTTGCGTCCTGGCGCCGCATGCGCAATCCCAACCTCGGCGCATTGTGTCGACCGCACCGAGCATTACCGAGACGCTGTTTGCGCTTGGTCTGGGCGACAGAGTCGTCGGAGTTTCGCAATTCTGCAACTATCCGCCTGAGGTCCAAAAGCTCCCAAAAGTTGGCAGCTACATCAGACCTGATGCGGAGGCCATCGCACGGCTCACTCCGGACCTTGTGATCTTGCAGCGGAGTTCAACTGAATTGACCGAGCGGCTGAGCGCCCTGCATATCGCATTCGTCGAAGTGCCCCACGCTACGCTCGAAGACATCTATACAGGGATTCAGCTTATCGGCAACGCAGCGGGCGTTCCTGACCGGTCCGCAAGACTGATTGCGCAAATCAAGGGCTCCCTCGATGACATTCAATCCAGGGCAAAGGTAACGCCCTCTCCGCGTGTGCTCGTGATTGTCGATCGACAGCAGGGCACTCTGAACAATCTCATTGCAGTCGGCCCCAACAACTATGTGAATCAGATTCTCGAAATCGCGGGTGGAACGAATGTTCTGGCACAACCAGGTCTGCCCCAGTATCCGCGAATCTCGCTTGAGACAGTTTTGCGCGAGAATCCCGATGTCCTTATAGACCTGAGCGGTACCCAGGAAACCGAAGCAGCACGCAGAGCGTCGCGGGCTGCAACCTTGGCTCTCTGGGAACAATATCGGGACATCAAGGCCGTGCGGGATGGTCACATCTATGCTGGGACGACTGACTCACTCGTTGTTCCGGGACCGCGAACTCCGATTGCGGCACAGCGGCTCTTCGACTTCGTGCATGGGATCGGAGGTTCGGATTGAACCACCTGCTTGAAGTCGAAGGCGTGAGCTTTTCTTACGGAAGCCGGTCGGTTTTGAATTCGGTAAGCTTTCGCGCGGCAGAAGGAGAATTTCTCGCGTTACTGGGAATGAACGGTTCTGGAAAGAGCACCCTTCTCGATATCATTTCCGGCTTTCGCAAGCCCGAAGCTGGCTCGGTTGCGATCAGCGGACGCAGTCAGCGAGAGTGGAAACGGCGGGAGATGGCACAGAAGGTAAGCCATCTCCCCCAATCGATTCACGCGGACCTTCCCTTTACTGCAGAGCAATTAGTTGGCATGGGGCGTTATCCGCATACTGACCGATGGTTTGAATCAGAAGAAGATCACAGACACATTCGCATCGCAATGGAACGCACCTCATGCTGGTCACAGCGCCATCGCTCCTTCGGCTCCCTGAGCGGTGGCGAGCGTCAGCGTGTCCTTGTCGCCGCCTGTTTGGCTCAGAACGCCGCCGCGCTGCTTTTGGACGAACCCTCGACATTTCTTGATATTGAGCAGCAGTTGCACTGCTTTAGCGTTCTGCGCCACGAGGCGCAAGCCGGCAAACTATGTATCGCGGCCACGCATGACCTGAACCTGGCGTTGACGTATTGCACGCGCTTGCTCGTACTTGCCAATGGGATCATTGCCTACGACATTCAAACGGCGGAAGCACACGACAACAGGGATTGGCTGGCACTATTCTCTAAGCGCCTTGAGATGGGAATGACGCCGGCCGGATCGCCGTGGGTGTGGTACCAATGAGTGCCACACAACAGCTATCGTTCCTGGCCCGGTATAGCCTGATGCTCTCGCTTGCAATCTTTCTCGGGGCAGCGCTACTACTGCCTTGGGTTGGCGCCGGCCCGATCAGCTTTGCGCGCGTATTGCGTCACGAGGCGCCTGACTACGAAATCCTGCTTCAGCTTCGGCTGTCCCGCACGCTTCTCGCCCTAGTTGCCGGTGGCGCATTATCGCTGGCAGGTACGCTCTTCCAGGCAATGTTGCGTGATGCGCTCGCTACCCCATACACCCTTGGTATATCCGCAGGAGCTTCGCTCGGCGCGGTCGCGGTCATTGCAATCGGAGGGGAGACCTTCCTCGGAATCCCCCTGACATGGGTCGGCGCTCTGTCAGGCGCGTTCGCGGTTCTGATGCTGGTGATTGGAGGCGCATTCCGGCAGCGTCAGATATCGGCATTCAGTTTGTTACTTACGGGAATCGCCATCAATAGTATCTGCGCAGCCTTCATCATCATCCTGAGCGGCTTTGCTGGTATGTCACGGTCGTTCTCGATCGCGAGATGGCTGATCGGCAGCATCGATGCAACCAGCTATGCTTCGCTGGCTGTTCTTGCGATCGTTGTGCTGGTGGTTTCGAGTATGATCCTTTCCCAAGCTCGGAGTTGGAATCTGCTCGCTGTTGGAGAGCGATGGGCGGCTTCGCGCGGGGTGCGCGTTGGGTCTTTACTCGCGCAGGGATACATCCTTGGCTCGATACTCGTCACCGGAGCGATTGCTCTCACTGGACCAATTGGATTTGTGGGATTGATCGTGCCCCATCTGGTGCGTTCGCGCATCAGCCCGGACCATCGGCTCCTTATGCCTTGTGCATTCCTTCTTGGTGGAGCGCTGCTCGCACTCTGCGACGCAATCGGACGCATCGTGATCCCGCCCGCAGAGCTTCCTGCAGGCGCCGTACTGGCGTTGATTGGAGGGCCTTATCTGGTCTGGATCATTCGCCAGAGAACACCCGCGGAGGAGATATGACCTCATATCGTCAGCGTGTTATTCGTGCGGATGGGCGCACTCTGAATATCGTCCAGCACCGCGGCCATCTTTCCTATTGCGTAACAGGCTGCTGCTGTGGACGAACAGAGCGCGGCTACGCCGAGGTCCCGATCGATGTCTATAAGGAGGAATGGACGAGACGCAAGATTCGGAACGAGGTGCATCTGACGAAAGGCGGATGCCTCGGCCCCTGCGCACTCGCCAATGTAGCGTGTCTAGTTTTTGATGGGCGATCCGTCTGGTTCCATTCGGTGAATAGCGCCTGGCAGGTGCGGCAGATTTTCGACTACATCGAGTCGATGCTCAAGGCTGACAGGTTTCTGAAACCTCCGACAGAACTCAGCGAATTTGTATTCAACTATTACGACTGGGATGTGCGAGAGCCGGCGGCGCTCACGGAGGAGATCAAGACGCAACAGCCTAGCGGGGGCATCATGCTCCTTTCGCATGCAGACACAGACCTGTTGACTCTCGCGAAAGCAAAAGAGCTGCTACCACCGGAGCTCGAAGTCAATTGCTTTTCTCTGAACGCACTTCACAGCGAAGACCAGATGGAAGCTCTGCTTGCAGGTGAACTTGGACGCGCACAAGTGATTGTGCTGCGGGTTCACGGTCCTCTCAGCTGTGTGCCGGCATTTACTCGCTTGCGCGAAACTTGCGTAGAGCGAGGACAATCTTTAGTACTGATCAGTGGCACCGGCGAACTAAGTCCGGAATTCTCGCAAACGGTCAACGTTCCCGCAGACGTGATGGAGACCGCAGCCAGCTATCTGGCCCTTGGCGGCATTAGCAATTTTGTCGAACTGTGCCACTTTCTCTCGGACCGGCTGCTTCTCTCAGGCTACGGCTACGCACTACCGACTCCCATGCCCGAGCATGGAGTCTATCTGCCGGATATGGATGCTGCCACAATCGAGGACTGGGAGCGCAGCGTCGATCCACGTAGACCAACCGCAGCAGTGCTTTTCTACCGCGCTCACCGGATGAGTGGAAACACCGGATTCATCGATGGTCTGGCTCAAGCTCTCGAATTGAGCGGTCTGAATGTGCTCTGCATCTTCACTTCGAGCCTCAAGTCAATGGAATCCGGGAAACCAGCAGCTTTCCACTGGATCGAAGGGCGCGCGGACGTGCTCATCTCAACGCTGTCATTTGCGCTGGGCGAGATCAATACGGGTGACATCACTGAAGCAGGCGAAGCAATTACGTCTCTTGAACAGTTGGGTATTCCTGTCATTCAGGCTATCGCGAGTGGAATGGCCCGTGGGGCCTGGGAAGGCTCCCGACGCGGACTCAATTCGCTCGACACAGCGATCAATGTAGCGATCCCAGAATTCGACGGGCGCATCATTACCGTGCCGGTATCCTTCAAGGAGCGTGGATCGTCTGCTATGGACGGTCTCTACATCGCTCACGAAGAACGCGTCGAGCGCGTTGCCGGTATCGCCGCACGTATCGCAAAGCTGCGCCACATACCGAACTCCGAGCGCCGCGTGGCGTTCGTACTGACAAACTCAGCAGCCAAGGCTTCCCAGGTAGGCGGCGCTGTGGGCCTCGACACCCCAGCCAGTCTTCTGACTACGCTTCATGCGCTGAAAAGCCGACGTTACAAAATCACCGCATTACCGGAAACATCGGATGAGCTGATGCAACTACTGCTTGAGCGTGGAACATACGACGATCGGTATCCGCTCAATCCTACTTATGCGCAGCGATTCTCAAGAGCTGCATATCACACACAATACTCAGCGTTTCCCGAACGCTCCCGGCGCAGAATGGAAGGCTTCTGGGGCGAGCCGCAAGTCATTGGATTCAGCGTTCGCTCGGCCAAGCCGAAAACCGACAAGAAGCTCCTGGGAACACTCGCTGGCAAGATTGCGACCCTTGATCACGAGCCGTGGAGCGATGAGCAGAGCTACCACTTTGCTGCTCTGAATGTTGGTAACGCACTCATCGCATTACAACCGCCGCGCGGATACGGAATCGATCCAGACTCGATTTATCACACTCCGGACTTGCCGCCGACACACCACTATGCAGCCTTCTATCGCTGGCTGGCTACGCCACAGTCAGGAGGAGGATGGGGCGCGGACGCGATTGTTCACATGGGTAAGCACGGAACACTCGAATGGCTGCCCGGAAAAGGCATCGGCCTATCCGGCGAATGCTACCCCGATCTGTTGCTGGGCGATCTTCCACTGGTCTATCCCTTTATCCTCAATGATCCCGGCGAAGGCAGCCAGTCGAAACGCCGGGCGCACGCCGTAATCGTCGATCACCTGACACCGCCAATGACCACGGCCGAAACCTACGGCGTGCTTGCGGAGCTGAACCAGCTTGTTAACGAGTATTACGCAGTGGAGAAGCTCGACCCCTTCAAACTGCCCTATCTCCAACAGCAGATCTGGGATCTTGTGCAAAAGGCAAACCTCCAAGCCGACCTCGAACTCAAGACCATGCTGACGCGTGATCATGGCGACCATAGGCACGAGTGGGATGACGAACTGACTCCAGAAGGAGTGCCGACGACACTTGCCGAGATGAGCGGCAATGAGATCGCGCATCTAATTGAGGATCTTGATGGCTATCTGTGCGAACTGGGCATGGCGCAGATTCGCAGCGGTCTGCACACGCTCGGGCAGATGCCACCGCTGCCAGAGATGCTTCGCTCGCTCACCCGTCTCTCAAATGCGGGCGTGCCCAGCCTGCATACAGCTTTGGCCAACCTATGTGGATTCGATCTGGCCCCATTAATGGAGAAGCCCGGAGAACGTCTGTCGGCGAGCGGCAACCTCCTGGGCCAGACAATTCATACGAATTCCGACGTCCTTGAGGTGCTAGATCGAGCTGTACTCGATATCTACACAATGCTCGAAGGGCTGGGCTTCCGTGTCGACGCAACGGCCGATGTCCAGCGAGCGATCCTTGGCTTCGAATCGAAGGAAATAGACAAGGTGCTCAATTTTGCGTGTTCGACTCTCGTACCGCGATTGGAACAGGCAGGAGATGAGATCGACCATCTACTCGACGCACTCGAAGGAAAGTACATTCCGGCTGGGCCTGCAGGCGCTCCGACGCGCGGGATGGCACATATCTTGCCCACAGGACGAAACTTTTATGCCGTAGATCCAAGAGCTCTTCCCTCTCAAGCGTCATGGCGTGTTGGGCAGCATTTGGCGCACGAAGCCGTAGAGCGTTTTGTCAAGGAAGAGGGCAAATACCCGGAGATGATGGGCCTCAGCGTTTGGGGCACCTCACAGATGCGCACTCATGGTGACGACATCGCAGAAGCATTCGCGCTGCTTGGCGTTGAGCCGGTCTGGAACGCACAATCACGACGCATCGATGGCGTGTCGATCATCTCGCTCGAAAGACTAGGAAGACCGCGGGTCGACGTGACACTGCGCATCAGCGGATTCTTCCGCGATGCGTTTCCGCATTTGATCGATCTTTTCGATCGGGCTGTTTCGCTGGTTATCGATCAGGACGAACCGCTCGATCAGAACTTTCCGCGCAGACATTATCTGGCCGATCTTGAGAAAAAGAAGGATATGTCGGCAGAGGAGGCCGAAGCACAGGCTCGTTATCGCATGTTCGGCGCCAAGCCCGGGGCCTATGGAGCGGGCATCCTGCCGTTGATCGAAACCGGCAACTGGAAAGATGATCAGGATTTCGCACGAGCGTTTCTCGAATGGGGCGGCTATGCCTATGGAGGAACGGCAGCCGGCGTCGATGCTCGGCCGGTTTTTGCCGAGCGACTCCAGACCGTTCAGGTCGCTCTGCACAATCAGGACAACCGTGAACATGACATTTTCGACTCGGATGACTATTTCCAGTTCCATGGCGGCATGGTTGCCTCCATCCGGGCACTAACGGGAGTTCAACCTAAGGCCTACTTTGGCGATAGTTCGACGACTGACTCGGTACGCATTCGCGACCTCAAGGAAGAAGCCCTCCGGGTTTATCGCTCCCGTGTTGTCAATCCCAAGTGGATCGAGAGCATCAAACGCCATGGTTATAAAGGCGGACTGGAACTTGCTGCAACAGTCGACTACATCTTCGGTTTTGATGCGACGGCGCAGATTGCGCCAGACTTCGTTTATGAAGGGCTCGCCGAACACTATGCGCTCTCTCAGGATATGCGCGAATTTCTCTCGAAATCGAATCCCTGGGCTCTAAACGCCATCGCCGATCGCCTTCTCGAAGCAGCCAACCGTGAACTCTGGGAGAACCCGAATCCTGAAATCCTGGAGGGACTGCGCGGTGTATTGCTGGAAAGCGAAACGATACTCGAGGCTCAGGGAGAGCAAAAACGGGGGGCTGTCGAGTGAAACAAATTACCTATCCGTTCTCTGCGATTGTCGGACAGGAGCAGATGAAGCTGGCGCTTCTTCTGGCCGCAATTGACTGGCGTCTCGGCGTGCTACTCCGTGGCGACAAGGGCGCCGGCAAAACTACCGCAGCCAGGGCTCTTGCAATGTTGCTTCCTGCCCCCGCTCCCTTTGTAAATTTGCCCATCGGAGTAACGGAGGACCGGTTGCTAGGAGGCTTGCACCTCGAAAGCACCCTCAAGGGTCAACCGATGCTTAAGCCCGGCCTGCTCTCTGAAGCTCACGGCGGCGTGCTCTACATCGATGAGGTCAATCTGTTACCTGCACATCTCGGTGACGCGCTGCTCGATGCTGCAGCGAGCGGAATCAATGTGGTTGAACGTGAAGGCTTCAGCGCCTCTCACCCCGCTGAATTTGTGCTGCTCGGCAGCATGAATCCGGAAGAAGGACTCTTGCGTCCCCAACTGCTCGACCGGTTTGCTCTTGCAGTCGAAATAGAGGCACCGCTTGACTCAGAGGAAAGGCAGATGATTGTGGAGCGGAGGATTGCGTTTGAGCGCGACACTGCAAAGTTAGCTGCGGAATGGTCAGGCGAGCAAGGAGTATTGCGAGACAAGATCGTCAGGGGCAGAGAACGAATTAGTTCCATCGAGTGCTCCAGTGAGATTCTCGCGCAAATTGGAGACGCAGTTTGCGCTGCAGGCGTGCGTTCACTGCGGGCCGACCTCGCTGCAGTGAGGGCCAGCATAGCATGTGCAGCTCTGATGGAAGACACCAATGTGGAGCGGCGCCATGTCGATGCGGTGCTTCCTCTGGTGCTCACTCACCGCGTCAAAACAGGCAGTCGTTTCATGCCACCGCCCCCTCCCTCCTCCTCGTCGCGCCAACAGCCTGACGATCCTGGTCCGAATGAGAGCGCGAAGGAGATAGTTGAACACGTATTTACTCCGCTGAAAGTCCGAATGCCGACAATCCGGGCGTCTCTGGATAGTTCCGGGCAGCGTGGCAATAGTCAGGCGATCCCTGTTGATCATCCTGGACCTGTCGTGCGCACACGGCGAACGGAAAGTCCTCAGGAAATCGATCTTCGCGCAACCTTGAGTCATGCGGCGCTCGAAACAGGCACCTTTCAACCCCGTCTCTCGGACATGCACGAAAAAGTACGCGTCCCCCGGTCCAGCATCCGATATCTCTTTCTAATCGACTCTAGCGGCTCACATGCCGCACAGGAGAAGATGAGTCTGGTAAAGGGCGCAGTTCTCGGTCTGCTCAATCGGTCATTCAGCAATGATGACGAGGTGGCGATCATTGCATTTCGTGGAACGGATGCTCAAACATTGCTGGCACCTTCGCATCAGGTTGATGATGCGATCATCGCGCTTGAATACCTTCCGACCGGTGGCCGAACCCCGCTGGCGCACGCTCTCGAATTGGCAAAGACGTATCTGACACCCTCAACCTTTCTGATTCTTCTGAGCGATGGGCGAGCAAATGTCTCTTTGCGGGGCGGCGATCCGTGGGATGAGGCACTGGAAAGCGCCCGCGGGTTGCATTGCTGCGCTCTACTGGTTGACACGGAGGATCCCAGCTCTCCGATTCGGCGCGTGTCTGATCTGGCAAACGCGTTGGGTGCAACGCTAATCGACCTCACGAGCCTCGACCACCGCGATTTCGTGGAACTCAATAGACCGTCCATACAAAGTCGGTGATTAATTTGTTCTACCCGCCGCGCAAAACGCATGACATTCCAGGCCCTACGGAACTCCTACTATTTCCCTTGCTCCCGGCCTTCGATCACACTTGAAAGTCCCTGTTCTGCGATAAAAAATCCTCGATTGTGTTCGCTGATGCAATCGCAGTAACTCTATTGGATTGACTAAATAATGGCGGACTTGATGGAGAACTTCGCTAAATAAGCGCCAAAGTGCCGGATTTCCCTATTCACCGGAACTTGGGCGCAGAGAGAGGTTCGCGAGGTGAGATTGATATACGAGGCCGCGCACTCAGTGAAACCACTCATACTTGCTCACCAGGGGTTTAAAATCTTCGATTATGCGAAATCGCCACTCTCCGTGTTTGTTGTTGCTTGTTGCCGCCCTGACTTCGGCTCTATTGACCATCCCTCAGGGAACAGAAGCGGCCAAAGCTAACGGCAACGAAGCGGCATTGGCAAAAGTAGCGGCAATCCACGGAGCTGCAGGCCCATTCGCAGTCATCGGCTATCGGATCGGTGTACGAGCGCTGGCGATGCTAGGCGCGTCTTACGGAAGTTTCGACTTGGACGTTGTTCATCGAACACCGCTTGAAGTGCAGTACAGTTGTATCGCTGATGGCGTTCAAGCGGCGACTGGAGTCAGCATAGGAAAACTGAATCTTCGGATCCAGGAGTCCACAGTGGCTCATATGGAGACCATCGTGCGAAACAAAGCTACCGGCAAGGAAGTCGTGTTCCGTCTCAAGCCAGAAGCTATTTCACGGTTCCTGAATTTACCCCATGACCAGCTAGAACCAGCTGGCAGACAGGTGATGAGCCTCTCCGATGACCAGCTTTTTTTCGTTGCAACGCATGAGTAGGCTATACAGCACTAGGGAAAGATGTTTCGCTCGACGCCATATCGGTAAGCCAAAATTGCCCGCTGAGCCAACGTATCTCCCCTCGGGTCTGTGATCGGGTTCACGGCGGCCAAGACTATGTTGTCCTCTCTTCGCGCCAGAACGTTGCCGACCACCAAGGCTCGCATCAGCCATATTGCCGATTTAATGTCGTGAGTCAGTAGGCCTAGCCAGTCGCCGTGGTTTCGAAATGGACAACGAAGCCGGGTCGCCTTATAGATCCTCGCCGCTAGACCGCTGAAGCTTGCCTGATCCATGACCGGCATTGAGTCAGTTCGAGGGAAGACCGGCCGGATGAGCGGCGACCGCGTCTCTAATTGATCCAATAATTTTGTGATGGCTCGCTTTTGATCGAGCGACGTGTGTGTCCGGACCAATAGTGGCATGTTTTAGCTATCACGGTCACAACGTTCTTGATTTCCCTTTTCAAGTCGGTAGGAAGGGCCGGCAGGCAGGTACAGCGTCATGCCTTCTAGGCCAGTTGAGACGTTTTCGATCACGATCGCTCGAGCCAGCCACCCGGCCTGGCCCGTGCTCGTGCAATCTACACTTATCCATCCTGGATACTTAGAAGGTTCTGCCGCGAGCCCCGTCACCAGGCCAATTCCTCGGCAGATTTCCGCGGTGACAGCTTCATAGCGTTCAGGCAGGGCACGAATGTCTGGCGTTGTGCCTGGCTCGAGAAGCGTTCCCTTATGCGGCGGACCACCGGCCATGGCCAGATCGCAGAAAGACCCCCAAATCTCATCCCAGGCTACTTTGCCATCGCTGCGAAACTTGAGAGATGCCGACCCCATCGACACAGGCTGTACATTGTTGTACGAGTCCCGGTACTGCTCCGGAAGCATGGTCCTGATCCGTGCATCGACTCCTTCGCTCGCATCGACTCCTTCGCTGCGCGCGGCCATCTTCGCCCCCAGCCTAATTCTACCTGCGGGTAGTCTTTTCATCGGTTGTACTACGGGACTCGGAATCCAGGCAGGACAGGCCCTCTACCGTGCGGGTGTCATCGGAGTGATTAGCAGTTTCACCGATGCCGACTTTGAACCACTTAACTGCAAGTACACCGGCATCGCCGCGGGCACTCGAAAAACGACTGTCTTGAAAATAATTGCGCACCTGGTCTGCATCTCAAAACCGGGAGAGGCGAGCAGGTGGCTCGCTCCCACCATGTCGATCCAGACAAAATGGTCCGCCGAGACGCGCCAGTCTCCTTCAGGCAAAACACCCAAAGAGAGTAATCCGGCGCGGATATTGGGCTCGGCATGGTTCTGGGCTGGCGGCAGAGCAAAGTGGACGCTCGCCTGCGGCAACAATGCAACATCGAGCGCCTGCGAGACCGGCACTTTGGGTGCTTCTGAAGCCGCAAAGGCAGCTGTCACAACCGAGGGCGTCCCCGCCATCAAATGCGTCTCGGATTTCAGGTCGACTGCATACCGGTCGCATCCGCCATGCATTTGGTCCATCGGCCGACTCTGAGACATAGCCTGCGTGGCGGACCATGCGATCGCAAGAATGAAGATGCGAAAGGTCATTCCCGGATTCATGATTTGCACCTCGGTAGGGGCCTGACTCTGCGGCTCCAGGCGGGTCACTCAAGCAGTAAGCGGCTGGCGCAGTCCTAGCCACTGACGCAGCACCGGAATGCGGCGCAGGATGAATCGCTCCGACAAGCCAACAACGATCATCGAGCCTCCCAACAGCGGGAAGTAAATTCCAAACGCCACCATCGCCATAAGCAGCCCAAACGAGAACTTAACATGCCCCACCGGCTGCGGGGCGCCCAGGCCAACCTCCGGACGGCGGCGCCACCACATTGCTACACCACTGATCGCGAGCGTGACGAGACCGGTGGCGGCAAAAAGGCCAAGCAACTGGTTGAGCAATCCGAAGTGCTGGCCCTCATGAATGGCAATGGCCGTCCCGATCACACGATCGAGCCACGGCCGCGTGCTAAAGTCCCCGCGCGAGAGGATCGCGCCGGTTTTTCCATCAAGGACAAGGTTGACACGCAACGGCCGGTCCCGCGCATCAGACTTTGCTGTCCATTTACCGCCCATGCGCATCGGCGGCGCTATCTCAACCGGATAGGCGAGTTCGAGCGGCGCCACGGTGGCCACGATCTTGTCGAGGGCCGAATAGGCACCAGGCCCCATCTTCATCGCCATCATGTGGTGCATGTGCGCGTGTTCCGAACTCATATCCATCATGCCGCTGTTCATGGCCAGTCTTGCAGCCTTCTCTTCGCTGCTGCTCGTAGTCCAGTCCTGCTGCACCACCATGCCGTTGGCTGTGTGCCGAATCGCCTTCAAGTAGGTACCCCAACTCTTGGCCCAAGGCAACCCCGTGAATAATTGAAAAAGAACGAAGAAGGAGACGTACACGCCGGTAACGGAGTGAATGTCGCGCCAGAAGGCGCGCCTGCCCTGAAACAGACGGGGGTAGAGGACACCACCCAACCCCTTCGCATTGCGAGGCCACCAAAGAATCAGTCCGGTGACAATCATGACCACGGCCCATGAAGCGGCCAACTCCACGATGTACGAGCCAATATCGCCCATCATCAGTTCCCCATGCAGGAGAAAGATCAGGTTCATGAGGCGTTTGTCCTCGTCATCTATTTTGAGCACCGCAAGCGACTGGGGCTGCACATAGACGCGATACTCCTTGTCCCCCTTGCCAACAACCACCTGTGCCGGGGAATGGGCGTCCTCGGGCAACTGATAAAAGTGCAGCATCGACCCCGGCACGGCCTTAAGCGCCACCTGCACCTGGGCGCTGGCGCTGGCCGGCTGCGTGATCGTCAGATCGTCGTAGCGCCGGTCGATCCAGCGCTGAATCTGGGGATGAAACAGAAAGATGGAGCCGGTGCAGGCCAGCCAGATGACAAACGGAATGCAGAAAAGGCCGGCGTAAAAGTGCCACCGCCAAATGGTGCGGTAATCGAGGCCGCGCCGCGTGGCCGGCACAGCTTCCTGCGATGCAACAGACATAACCCGTCCTTGAATGATCTGCGTGCGGTGGCGTCGTCCGCCACCGCATCCTCAGTTTAGAACTTGATACGGAAGCCGCCGATCGAGAGCCGCGGCGCACCAGCGTAGATGGCCCCGGTTGCGGTTGCCGCCAGCGCAGTGCTGGAGCCGTAACCAGGGTTCTCAACGCCGAGAGTTGTGATGGTATCGGTGATGTTGCTGGCCGAGCCCACGTAGGTGCGATTGGCCAGATTCTGCAGGTCGAAGTAGAAATGGGTGCGCGACCAGATCCCGTGCTCGGGTGCCGGGTCGTAGTGGATGTCGAAGTTCATGACGGTGGCCGAGGGCGCCGCGAGCAGGTTGGCGTTGTCGAGCCAGAAGGCGGAGCGGTAGTTGGTTTCCAGATAGCTGCCAAAGCTGCCGCGGTGGCTGGAGGGGTTCTCGTAGACCAGCCGCAGGCTCAGATTGTTGGGAACGACGCCGGGGATGCGGTTGCCCGCGCGATTGAAGGTATCGCAGGCTCCGGTAGCAACCAGGATGGGGCATACATTCCCCGTGCCGGAACCGGCGCTGAGTTGCTCGGTATAGCTGCGGTAGATCTGCGGATCGAATTGGTAAGCAGCGCGCAGGCGCAGGCCGCTGACCGCCTGCGGAAGCGGGTGCCAGTCAATTGCCGTCACTACGCCCCGGTGCGCCGACGAGGGGATGTTGAAGCTGTAGCTGAGCAAACCGGCGCCGGGCGACTGCGTGACGATTTCATTCGTGAACCGCTCGTAGAAGCCGGTCGAACTGAACACGATGTTACGTGCCACAGTCCAGTCGGCGCCGAAATCAATGCCCCAATTAGTCTGCGCCTGTAAGGTGGAGTTGAGGCCGTAGACGCCCTGTGAGTTGATGAAGAAGGCGCTGTTCTGCGGCGTGCCATAGCCGGTGCCGAAACGCGAGTGCAACGCGAGTGAACTGGTCGCGCGCACCAGAATGGCGGCTTCCGGTGCAAAGTTGTTGTAATCGCGATTCACGTTGTAGTTCGCCGTTGTGGGCGCAGCCGAGGACGAGTAGGTATAGAGCGTCTCGCCGTCGGAGAGAGTCGTGTGCTCGTAGCCGATGCCGCCGACCACGGTCACGCGGTCGTTCAGCGAAAATTCCTCGCGCAGGTGGATGCACGCCCCGCTGATGGTGCCGAAGGCTGCCGAGGTGTACGCGCCCAGCGAGCCGTTCGGGGTCAGATTGTAGCCGTTGGAATTCGTGTCCTCATATTTGAGGCAGGCGCCGCCGTAAGTGACGGAGCGGTGACCCAAGAGTGTGCCAGTGCGTGTGATGTCGCTCTGCAGGATAAATGAGGGCGTGGAACCGCGCGCGGTGGTGGCGCCGGTTGGCTGGTCGATGTCCTTGTCGTCCCACACTGCCTGCGTGCGCCATGTGCTGGTGCTGGAGAGGTCATGTTCCCAGCGCGCTCCGACCACAGTGCGCCGGTCGTGGCGCCCGTTCTGAATGACATCGGGCGTGACATATACCTCGGAGCCGGCAATGCCGTTGACGTAGACATGGTCCGTCGAGCAGTTATTCGTGTTTGCGCTCGCGGAGTCATATCCCACGCAGCCCTTCTGGAATGGATTGGCGAGGTACTGATTTAACGAGAGCCGCACCGGCAGCGCAGTGTCCAGGTCGTTATTGATGAATTTGAAGGTCACGCGGTCCTGCTTGTCAGGCGCGAAAGTGGCCAGGATGTTGGCTGTGGCGGTATTGAACTGAAAATTTGGGATATAGCTCTGCTTACCGTTTACGTTGCTCAGAAACACCGAGTAGTCATAATTCTCGCCAGCCCGGCCGATGGTCACGTAGTTGTTCACGAACTGATAGCTGCCTACGTCAGTGCCGAAGTCGACACCGTCCACCTCGGCGCCTGGGCGGGTGCGGAAAAAAATGGCGCCGTCGTTGGCGTTGTTACCGTATATCGTCGACGATGGCCCCTGCACGGCGTCGATGCCCTCGTAGGCGTGCGGATCAGTCAGGTCGGCGCGGCCTAGACCGTCGGGCTGCGTCACCTGAAATCCGTCTTCAAACAGCAGCGCGTTGCGGATCCCGTAGCTCTGCCGGTCATTCGATCCGCGCAGAGAGATGGAAATATCGCGCGGGCCGTTGCCGGTGATGGTGGTAACACCGGGCACTAGCTCCAGGCTCTCCTGGATGGTGAAGTCGGCCGAGTCCTTCGTGTCCTGACGGTCCACCGAGGTAATGGTCTGCGCCAGTGGCGCCTCGGTTACCGCGCTCGCCTGCGCGTTCACGCTCACGCTCTGCGTCACCATATTCAGCTGCAAGGCCAGCGTGACTTGCGTGGTTTGCCCTTCAACTAGCTTCACAGCCTGGTACACGCGGTTAAACCCGAATTGCTGTGCGCTCACCGTGTAGCTGCCCGGCTTCAGACCGCCGATTGTGAACTGGCCCTGGGCGTCAGTAACTACTCTGAAGGCGGCTTCGTTGCCACTGGGTTCGGCCGTTACAGTAGCGCCGGCAATCACCGCGCCAGTGGAATCAGTAACACTTCCTCGTAGAGCTGCAGTCGTTTGGGCGCGCAAGGCATTCAACACTAGAAGGCTCATTACGAATACTGCAAACCACTTGAACTGAATCTGCATGTGCTCCTCAATCAAGTACTGGTTGCGGGAAATAACGCTGCCCAAGCTCGCGGCAGGTCACGACTTCCGCCGACGAAAACGACGTCGCTCTAATCAAGCGGGCATCGCGCCACAATCAGCTGGAATGTTTTTTTGGACCAGGAAGTCCGGGCAGCAAGGGATTAGGCAAGTGCATCGGAACCGGGAATCGGTTCCTGAGGTCGGTTGCCACCATCCGGCGGCACGGCTCTCTGACGCACTTTCAACTTAAATCCAGCAGGAGCTTTTGCATATGCGGCAAATTGACGCATGTGCCGCACTGGATGCTTGAGGCGCTATTTAAGAGCGTCGATGGATCCAGCTCTTCAGGAATGATCGTGCAAGAGATTATGGGGCAGCGATGACCCGAATGTGGGCCATCATGCCGCCGTCCTGATGCTCGCCGCTGTGGCACCGATACATGAAATCGCCCATCTCGGCAAACGGGATTCGCACCGTCACGATCGCAAAATGCGACAATTTGTCGCAGCGAGAACTTGGCGAGACGCATAGAATAAATTTGAGTTGTACGTGGCGTGTATTGTACGTTCCCCTAAAACAACCCCCAAATTGAATCACCATGAGAGTTTCTGTCACGGACAGACGCCAGATTTCGGAACAGGATCTGCGCACAACAGTCGAACTGGCGCCAAGCTTGGCTTTGCCGCTGCTGATCCGGTTGCGCTATCTGATGCTCGGTGGCGGAGCGCTTCTATTTCTCGTGGCGGTGCGGCTCGCTCGCATCCAATTGCCGGTATTGCCGATCTCAATACTGCTGGCCGCCGCCTTGATCTCCAATGTGCTGTTTCGTCGTGTTGGCGAGGCATTCGGCGCCCGAGAGGCAGTGGGTGCGATTCTGGTTGCCGATGCAGCCGGTTTGACTTTGGGTCTCGCGCTTTCCGGTGGCCCTGCCAATCCTTTCAGCCTGCTCTATCTTGTACAGATCACGCTTTCGGCTGTTCTTCTCAGTAAACCCTGGACGTGGTCATTGGGCGGCGTCTCCATCCTCGGATTCGGCCTTTTGTTTTTCTTTCATGTCCCAGTTCCGGTACTCGAAGGCCATCATCCGGGGGGAAGTTTTTCCGTTCACCTCATTGGAATGTGGATCTCATTTGTTCTGGCGACTCTGCTCGTCACGATTCTAGTCAGCAAAATCTCTGAGATCCTGCGGGAGCACGAAGACGAACTTCTTCGTCTGCAAAACCTGCTCGGCAGACGGGAAAAGATTGCTTCTTTGGCCACTCTTGCGGCCAGCGCTGCACATGAGATGGGCACACCGCTTGCCACCATTGCAGTTATTGCCCGAGAACTCGAGAAGCACTCACTCGAAAAGGGTTCCGATCCACATGCCGCCGCTGATGCCAAATTGATTCGTTCTGAAGTCGATCGCTGTGGCAGGATTCTGCGAGAAATGAGCACGCAAGGAGCGGAATTAACCGGCGAGGTTCCGACACAGGTCAGCGTAGGGTACCTGCTGCAGCAGTTACGTGAAAGCTTCCCAGAACCGCAGCGGCAGACAATCAAGGTCGACTCGGTATCGAATTTCCATGCCACACTTCCCGTCGAAACCACACGCCACGTTCTCGCTGCACTGGTCAAGAACGCATTAGAGGCCAGCGTCAATGGTCAGCCGGTGCGGTTGCACAGTGAGGCTGCAAGCGATGTCCTTCGATTCACCATCACAGACTCTGGAATCGGCATGCCACCGGGAGTGCTTGAGCGTATCGGCGAACCCTTTTACACCACGAAGGGGCCCGAACGCGGAATGGGGCTTGGCACGTTTCTGGTGCGGACCTTCGCGGAGGACATGGGAGGTAATCTTATCTTCGATTCCGCAGTAAACCAGGGAACGACAGCCATTCTGGAGTTGCCACTTGCGGTCAAGACCGGAGAATGACGACCTAACAGCGCTGATTGTCGACGACGACGATATCTTTCGCGCACGACTCGGCCGTGCGCTCGAATCGCGCGGGTGGGATGTGTTTCTCGCAACCGATTTGGCGCAAGCCACTGTTGCCGCGCAAGAACATGCACCAGCACTTGCCATAGTGGATCTGCGCCTCAGTGGGGAAAACGGGCTCGACGTTGTTCGTGCGCTGCGCCCGCTCGATCCAACCATGTTTATCATTATGCTCACCGGCTGGGGCAGCATTGCCACGGCGCTCGAAGCCGTGCGCGGCGGAGCCGATCACTATCTGAGCAAACCAGTGGACGCCGATCAGATTATTGCCGCCTTCAATTCGCCATCCGGCTCTGTAAATTGCGCTGAGACATTCCCTATTGTTCCCAGCCTCGCTCGTGTGGAGTGGGAGCATATCCAGCGAGTCCTCACCGATTGCGGAGGCAACATCTCTCTGGCAGCCAAGCAACTGGGCCTGCATCGCCGCTCGCTGCAACGCAAGCTATCCAAATATCCACCGCGCGTCTGAGTCTGGGCGCCGCGCACAGTCTCACGCAAGAACTTAGAGACAATTATGAACCGGCGGTCACTCATAAAAGCTCTTGGAGTCTTAGCTGCCGGCCTCGACGTGATCGAACTGTTGTCATCCAAGTGAGACTTGAGATCTGACACCCCCATTCTGAGCTGTGACGTGCTCGTCAATGCGGCCCTGAGTGTCTACAGGAGAGAGTTGCAGCCTCTGGCTTTCGTGAAGGCACCGCCCTTAAAAAATTGCTCTACTTATGTAGTGGAAATTTGGGGGGGGGCGCTTTTCGCGACAAGGTCACAAAAAAATACCAAATTTTCGGTGCTCGAACCCGTAACAGGGAATTTCGATTCCCTGTTACGCCGAAAAAATTCCCTGTTCTTTTTTGAACCCTGACAATTGTCAAGGGGTTTAAGCACCGTGAATTGTGCAGCATACGGTCCGGCACCATGCGCGAACGGGAGCCCAAAACCTCCAGATTTCCCTGTTAAATTCCCTGTTAGCAGGGAAATGCAGCGAGGAGAGCGGTTCGCTCGAGACTGCCAGCACCGCCATAGAGTCCTTAATTTCAGAGAATTCCTTTCAATTTGTCCAACACGCTTGAAATTCCGGCAAATTGCCGCATTTCCAAGGGGAAAAGGACGACGGAGAGAATTCTCCCATTCGGCGAGACCCCTGAAAACCGGCCCAATTCTCTGAACCCGAATTCCCCGGATCCCTTTTGAATTCGCACCATCTCGGAGAAAAACGTGAGTCCCCGGCATCTAGATCACGAGAGGGCCGTTGGGGACCTAATCCCGGTTGATCTTCAGGTCACCAAACGTCAGCCCGAATCATCTCCTGGCGCTTTTCGAGCATAATTTGGAGTGGTTGACTCGAGAGCTGCAGGGTGCATCCGGATTGGTTCCAAATCGCCGAGTCACTCTTCGAGCGCCGATTCGTAATGGGAGTTGGCTCTCGCCATCGCAGTCCGGAGCGCGCATCAGATCGCGGCCCTGACACGCCCCATCAATAACACCCGTCGCAAACCCCGATAAAACCTGATCTCTCCGGCACCCTGTGTGCCGGTTGTGTGCCGCAAATCTGGCTTGAAGCTTCCGCCTCCATCAATTAAGCGAAGCCCGTTTCTGGGACCGACCTAAGAATCGTGATTCCATCCCGCCTTAGCGAAGCTGGATAGGGGCACCCGGCAGTGGAAGAGCACACGTCGATACGATTGGTCTGGGCCACACACAACCACCAGCTAATCAAGGAACTCTCTCTCCTCAAGCCGGGCCGGCACATATTCTTCCGTGACATAGCTTATGTTTTTGCTGATTAGAGCTTCAACTTCGAGTTTGAAGCCGTTCTTCAACATCAGCTCGATTTCTTTTTGCCAGGGCTTTTTGTTCACGAACCAGGGATACTGGGCGATTTGCCGGGCGCGTTTGATGTCTTGCTCGTTCAATTTGATTTGCACGCTGGGGCTAAGCTGGCAGCGGCCAAAATCCAGACTGCGCAATCCCAGGAAACGCGCTTCGGGGATAGCCATGCGGCGCGATTCGTAAGCTAGATTGATGGACCCCTGTTTGATCACGCTGTAGATGTAATATCCCCAGGGATCGTTATCAAGCAGGCAATACACTGGCAGTTTCAACTCGTGATGAAGACGGTGCAGCATGCGGCGAACACCGCGGGGTGGTTGACCCCCACCATGCGTGAGGATGCAGTTGTGCTTGCGCCAGAATTTATCCTCGTTGAATCGCCGCCAAACGGTGTCTTTCTCGACATGCAGGATGAATTTTGCGGTGTTCTTTTTGAACTGCACGATGTCCTGCTCGACGATCGACGGAATGCTGTAGCCGCCAGAGCCCATGCGGGAACAATCGATCGTGTCGCCACTATCTACTAGTGTGATCGGCCCAACCATCGCTCCCGCGTTTTTCGCATATAGGTGAAGCTCTTCGCGCATCGAATCCAGTGCAACCTCGATGTCCTCGATGACGGGATCGCATTCATCCTGCGTATCGAACGTCTCTTCATTCGCACCTTCAATGGTGTGCTTGAGCAGGTAGAACAAACCGCGGATGCTGGTTGTCTTTTCCTGATCGATCAGTTGCTTGCATCCGGAAGCGACCAGCAATGTCTGCATGTAGCTGCGGGCTTGAGCCAGATTGAATAATTCCCGTCGGTTTGTCCCGCTGCCCATCTCAAGAATACGCTTCGATTTATTGAATCGAACATTCGATAATGATCGTGACGGGATATCTACATACGGTGCTCGTCCACGTTCAGCGAACTGGATAACGGCATCCGCAAGATTGCGAATTGAACCGAGAGTTTTCCTGTCTTTCGTCGAACGAGTCGGTTTGTCTGAGGTCGATTTCGTTTTCTTAGGCATTATTTTTTCGCAGTCGGTTCAGACGATGCCGTTTCGCCCGGAGCTTCTTCCGGGTTGACGATCAGCACATTCTCGCCAAACTCCTCCGCAACGTTTTCAAGCTGTTTCCCTTCGTCGTTCAGTTGCGTATCTGCAACAGACGTCTTGCGCTTCGCGACATCGACTAGCCGGCCATACAGATCCTCTCTCGGGCGATCGCCGTAATCTTTGATTGTGGCGACGGCATGTGCCACCTCACCAAGATAGCGCAGGAAAATCTCACGACGTTCACCTTCCTGGCGCACGAGTTTACGACGATTGAGGTAAACCGCCAGTTTTCTTCCCACGGCCTGAAGGCCAAGCCGCAACTCCTTCATGATTTCG
This sequence comes from Acidobacteriaceae bacterium, assembly GCA_030049955.1. The sequence continues at coordinate 6,833 of JASIJX010000208.1, read as the reverse complement.
GGATAGGATGCAACGGCTTCTTTCGATTCACTGGTAAACGGCACCCATACGCTTGCGACATGCACCATGACGGTGATCGGACCGATCGGCAATTGACCGCGGGATTGAGTCAAACCGTAGGCCCGCCAGTTGGTCCCGATGACCGACTGGGTGATGGCGCAAGCCGCTGGCTGAAACTGAAGTGGAACGCGGTTCGCGTAGCGCAGCACCTGCATCGACTGATTTTCGCTCAGGTTAACGTTCTTCATTGCGGCGAAGAGTCGATCTATTACCTCTTTCTTGAGCTTCGAAGGCGATTGACGAGTCCCCATCCCCGCCTGCGACAGGATCTTGTCGGCGGCGGTCGCGCCGACTCCATCGAACGTCGTGAGTAGGAATTGCTTCAGCGACCGGGCATCGCTTTCGCTCAGCAGGTCAGTCAATGCGTCGAGCGTGACTTTCTGGGTTGAACTGTAGCCACCATAGGCAAGTCCGACCTCGATAAGAAACGGGTTCCCGCGATACACCGCGGGCGGACGCGTCGCAGCGCAGAAAAACTCGCCGGGCAGCTGATGATGAAGGCCCTCGAGGATCAGCGACTCACCAATAGGCGAGATGCAGTCGGTCGCGGGAGGGCTGATTTTGGTTTCTTGAATCGCTTTGTAAAGTGAGTCGGCTTCCCGGTGTCCGATCTTCCTGGGATTGCCGCGCGTACTGATCTTTGCAGTCTCGCAGATTTTCTGTGCGAGTCCGGAACTGACACGGGAAAATGAGGTCGTCAGAAACTGCGCCATCGACGGCGCCGAGGTGTCTTTCAGCAGGGTGACAAGCTGCCCGAGTTCGATGCCATATGGGTGTGGCTTGATCTCTACGGGTTCAATCGGAAGCTGAGTTGTGGAGCGCGAAAATGTGGTTTCGCGGCCTTCGGGATCGACATAGTGAATTGTCACGTGTGGATTGGCGATGGCCGTCTGTTCCAGATATTCGTCCACACTGCCGCGCCCGCGTTGGTAACGTCCTTCGAGCTCGATCGTGACACGCGTGCCGCTGCGCACTTCATGGCTACGATGGGACTGCTGATCCGGAAGGGGGTAGTGAGATACCCATTCAATACTATGGTCGGTAATGTACTTCTGGCCTTTCTCTCCCGCCGGAATGTCTTCGCCGTCACCTTTGCCGTTGATAATTTCCGGCATGTTCCGACGCGTATCGATCTGGATCTCGAAGTAATGCGCCGGCTTCCTGGGCGAAGTCATGGAAACGATCTTCACCGGTTTGCCCGTAGTTAGCATCCCGTACATGCCCGCGGCGCTGATGCCGATTCCCTGCTGCCCTCGACTCATGCGTAGTCTATGGAATTTCGAACCATAGAGCAGTCTTCCGAAGATGAGGGGGATCTGTTTTTTCAGAATGCCCGGACCGTTGTCCTGGACACCGAATTTGTAGCGATTAGGACCCGTAGCTTCGATATGGACCCAGACTTCCGGAACAATGCCCGCTTCTTCGCAAGCGTCGAGTGAATTGTCGACCGCCTCTTTAATCGCCGTCAGGAGAGCTTTTCTCGGATTATCAAAGCCAAGCAAGTGCCTGTTCTTCGCGAAAAATTCGCTGACGGATATGTCGCGCTGTTTTGCCGCCATCGACTCGGCCGTGACGCCGCGACGCTTCGGCTCCTCACCTGTTCTTTTGACGTTCGGCATACTTTTGTGTTCTTCCGTTTCGCCGGATCTACTTCGGTGTTTATGACGAACAGATTAACCTTATCTCCTCTTCCACAAGACCCAGACGACAGTCACCGAGATCTCTGAGCCGACAGGGCTCGCTACGTAGTAAAGTCCAGGGCAACGACCTCATGGATGGCAATCGAAGGAACGTCGAGGAGGATCGAGGACTGTTCCCTTCGGAACGGGAGCTCGTTGCCAGCCACCAGGAGCTTGGCTCGTTTCACCCGGCGTTCGTCTGGAATCTTGATGCGCAGACGTTGCTGGCCAATCGGAGTCACTTCCCGGATCGGACCTTTCATCATCATAGGGTTTGTCAAATTGACCAGGTGTACGGTCATGGAGTTTCGCTGTTCCCAGATCGAAACGTCGAGCACCCCAGGTCCGTCCACTATTACGGGCGCAATCTCGTCGGTTGCCCATAGCGTCGCGTTGCGAAGCAGGCACCCATGATCTACATCCAGAACCTCCCAAAACGTACGATCAATGTCTCCGGGGAAGTAGACGACTCGAGCGCGCCCCAATGTAGTCAGGAAAACGCCGCGATTGTGAGTATTGGCCGGTGGAGGGAAGACGGCCTCCATTGGAAGGTCGGGATAGCTGGGAACAATTTCGAGAGGCGAAAAGGAGTCCCTGAGAGGCGTCACTTCCACCTGATAGACGGCATTGACGATGCGTGTTGCATCCTCAATACCGGCTAAAAGGGGGTGATACGCATTCTCGCCGCTCTCTTTGCACAGCGTGAGATAAGAGTTCAGCATCGGCCCCTGGACTTTACCTGCATAATTCACTCCAAACAAGGGTCCAAGTCCAAAGTCCTTCCTGCGAACTCCCCACTCATCGTAGAGAGAGGTTTCGAAAGTTGCTACGATGCTACCTCCATCGTGAACGAAATCGTGAATCTGTTGGCACTGCGAATCGGACAACGCAGCAATGTTGGGAAGGATCAATGTACGGAACTGCGCGATATGTTCGCGGTCCAACAAGCGATCATGCACCATTTCGAAGGGAATGCGTGCTTCAATCAGCGCCTGATAGAAACCCAGTGTGTGGTCTTCGACCTGAGCTTTGGCTTTCTCTCCTCCGTAGAATGTCGCCGTTTGCTGCGAGTAGACCAAACCAACTCGCGCGAGGGGCCTCTCGTTACGAAGATAGGCTTCGTTTGCATAGTGCCACTCGTAGACGTCTCTGACGACTGGCAGCCAACGACGATCGATGACTTTTGCATTGAACTTGACGAACCAAGGTCGCAGATCTTGCGCAATTCCATCGGCCGTCCACAGCCGGATCTCGTCACCCGACTGAACAGAATCTTTCCAGCGATATTTCTCTTCGAGACCCACGCTGACCATTCCCGCGATGGCCTTTTGCCCCAGCGTAGCGCGATATTCTTTACCGTTCTTTCCGTTTGCCCAGGGCGCCATCAAGCCGCTACGCCCCTGGCGATCAGCGAAGAGCGTGGGAGCCAATTCGCCGATGGTTTTCATGTCCAGAGGACTGAGTGCCCCGCCCCCGGCATTAGCTATATAGCTGGACTCGGGATTGATCTCTCTGATCTTTTCGTTCCAGAGTCTCCACAGATCGAAGAGCCTCTTCTGATTCCACAAGATGTACTGTCGGCGCGCCGGATCCTGCGGGTCATTTGTCATGGGAAGATCAAGACCGGAAAAGGCCCTGAAGTTGGCGCTGCAGTGTTCGCAATAGCACATGCCGGAACCTGACCAGCGGTTCGTAAAGATGCCGTCGACCCGGTACTTCCGCATAATCTCCTGATGCACCGCACTCATGAAATCAAAGTTGTAGGGCCCCAGCGCGCAGGTAATCCAATAGTCGGAGTCGGAAGGGTGTCTCCGTTTGTTGCCCTGCGCGTCGACTGCGATCCAATCTGGATGGGCGTCGACAACGTCCTGATGACATGCGTGGGAATCCGTCCGCGCAATCACATTCATACCAAGTTTGCGGCAATTCGTGACGAGCTCGCCGAACGGATCCATCTTTCCGAGCCAACGGCTTCGATAGTGCAACGGGATTTCGGTTGGATAGAAGGCAACAACCCCTCCTGCGCTTAAGCAGGCGGCATCCGCGTGAATGGTTTGGAAATAGTCGAGCCAGAAGGAAGGGTCATAGTTGCCGGGATCGTCTTCAACGAAGGCAAGCTGCGCCCAGCGCATTGGCCGGTCGTACCACGCTGTCGCGCCATCGACGGCTGAGGGGTACGACGCGTAAGTAGCCGCCTCTAAGCCTAAGCCTGTAGAACAGGCCGCTGTGAATCCGGCGGCCTGCTTGAGAAAGGTTCGTCGGTCATTTGCCATCAAAGAGCTCCTCAAGAAAGTGAAGAATTCAGTGACGAACTCTGCGCCTTGGAGACACGGAAGCGGCGAAGAGGATTAGGGTAAGTGTGCGCTTTGCCCTCATATAATCTCTTGATCTCCCCGAGATTTCTGGATGAAGCCGATCTCCGCCGCGTGCTGTGCGGTCGAAAGAAACGTCTGCGCCGCTATGGTCGCCGACTGGTCGGGCTTCGCCTCAATCTTTTCGCGCAAGGCGTTCAGCGCTGCGGAGAGCTTCTCCGGCACGGCAAGCCAGCCGCTGACGAGCCTGTCTTTCTGATCCGCAATGTCATCTACGCTTTGCAGTTTGATTCTGATAGTTTCAAGGTCTGTTTTCCAGGCGGCGAAAAGCTGCGCTCGCTCGCCTTCCCCCTGTACCTGCGCGAGCTTCAGCACGGGCGCAAGGAGACCGATGACACGGATAACCTGTGCGGCAATCTTGGTCCCGCTGTCGATGAGCGAATCCCGAAGATTTTTCGCTTCCTCGGACTTGGCAAGTTTGGCCTGCAAATGTGCGCGCAGCAGTTCCTCGTCGTCCCACAGCTTGTCGCACAAGGGACACTCTAGGCCATCTATGAGGCTCAAGCCCCGTTCAATGAAGCTGCGCCGCTGCAAGGCGGAGAGAAGCGCAGGATCGGCCTCCAGCTTTTCGAGGCCATCAACGATGGCCTGAGCATCAGCTTTGGATAGTTCAGGAAAATCTTTCTGCGCATCCGAGAGGGCCTTGATGTCGCGCAGGGCCGACTCTTTATTGAAATCTGATGCAGCAGCGCCGGCGGTCAGCCCCTCGTCGAGCTTTGTGTCGGCCGTCAATTCAGTGATTGACGAAAGGCCGAGCAGCTTGCGCCGAGTGTTGACGACTTCAAGAAGCTGTTCCGGCCGCAACGTCGCTATCTGGAGATGGCGCTGCAAAGCATCGGTTCCCGTGCCAACCTGGGCGGCTGCCATTTTCTGCGTCTGCTGGAGTTTATTCTGCGCGCTGTTTAATGCAGCCCGCATCTGGCCGATTTCATCGAGTTTCAGGAGCGCTTGGATTTCTTCCGAGCGTTTGCTCGGCTCGACGAGAATGAAGCGCAGAATCTCGCGCCGCGAGAGCGTGATCTCGGGGTGGTCGGCGACTTCCGCAAGAACGGCCTTCACATCGGCATCGTTCGGCATGATCTTCGGCATCTTAGGGTCGGATACTTTCCGCTCGATGGTGACTGCTTTGTTAATCAAGGTCAGGATAAGCTTCAGCCTCACAAAAGCCGCATCGGGGAAGTTCACCTTATCGACATGCGGTCCGTGCGCCTGGACGGATAGGCCCTTCGTTCCCCGGCCGGTGAGGCGGCCGATTTGCCCTGTCAGACCGAATTCGATTGCGTCGATCAGGCCGCTTTTGCCCGAGCCGTTCGGACCGGAAATGGCAAATGTTTCCTGATGGAAATTGATGTCGAGTTTGCGGATGCCGCGCATCTCCTCGACATGGATGGAGTCGAGCTTGATCATTTCAGGTCGCCTCCTCCGTGCGGAAGCGAAAAGATCTTCACCAGATCCTCGACCTTTATCTTCTTATCACCCGAGAACAGGGTTTTCAGCTCGCTGACTTGTATGGCGTCCACCTCTTTGGAGTGAGCCAGCTTCTCAAGGAATTTGTCTGCAATCTGCTTTTGCAGCGTTGCCATGTCCGCTCCTCATAAACCAGCGTTAATGACTTTGAATACCTCAGTCTTTGTGCTTGCCACAACGCGGCACGTTCACAGTTTCGTTGCCGCAGCACGCATGAACTTCAAAAACTGATCGGTTCTTGATTGATCGACATAAAATCCTGGCTGGATTGGTCGCGATTAGCTTAGCTCGTGCGGCCACTCTTGTCATCTTCTTCAAATATCTGTGCAGCAAGAGGTGAAAAGGCAGACATGGCAGAGTTGGGATGGATTTTTGAAATGGTTTTCGAGAAAGGAAGCGCTACGATAGATTCAACGGCTCAAACCGGTAATTTGGAATGCAGTGCCTGCCTTCACACGCAATGTACTATTCCGCACTCCAGTGCGGCTACCTATGAGGCCAAGTTTGATGAGCACGGACAAGAGCTGGCGGAGCGTAGAAAAGAAGGCTCCCAGTTGATTTATCTGCTCCGCCAAATCGGCGCGGCGGTAGTATTCGAACTCCGAATCCTCAGGCAAGCCAGCAATTATGCTCATATTCTCTTTGCTGACAAGCTCATTTGCCATAAGAACGCGAGAGATGCCGTGACGGTACACAATCTGGGTCTAGTTTGCCGTGGCCAGTGTAATTCCCTACGCGCCATGCTGTAACTGCAGAGCAAACAGTTGGGGCGTCATGGTGGTTTTGCCGTGCGGAGCAAGCTGGATACCATACTCGTTTATGAACCGGCCCATCCATTTGAATTATGAGGAGTTTGTTTTGCTAAAGCACGGCGGAGGGAAGGCTGATGACTTCTTGAGCAGGTTCCATCCCTGCGCGGGGACTGACTCGGAACTGAGTGTCGTGGGAATACAGCCGAGACCTTTGTTCATCGCCGTGATTGGCGGCACAGGAATGGTCTTTGCAAATGTTATGCTCGAGGACAAGTTAATTTCCCTTTCGACCTGATTAGGAATTCACGTAGGAAATTTGCAGTGTGCAGGGCGCCCTTTTCTTGGGGGAAATAGCACTTGAGTGCTCAACTCACCCCACAATAAATTCCTGATCCAGTGTAGCGGGGCGGCAAGTTGAACGGGCACTCGCGTGCTTGCGCCTCTTCAGGCAAGAATGTACCGCATGGACGAAAATGATCGGCGTCAATTACTCCACAACCGTG
>JASIJX010000207.1 GCA_030049955.1 Acidobacteriaceae bacterium | reverse complement strand
CACATTGCGCCAATCGGTTACCCAAGCCTGCCGTTCAACCTCCGCGCAGGCCTCCGCATCAACTGGGGCTTGCGCCGTGGCCAGTAATGACGATAGTCATCGAAAACCTTTGAGGTTTACTGCCAGTAGTCATCTGTCATCCTGAGACAGGTTTGGCCGGTTTCCGGCCAAGCCTTGCGAAGGATCTGCGGTTGTTTTTCTGCAATCCACGAAGGCGGCTCCTGCACAAGTGACAGGACCCGCCTTCGAGCTACGCCTCGCGCACAAGCACCACGTGCAAAAACCGCGGCCCGTGAACGCCCTTGATCCGCGTCATCTCGATATCCGCGGTAGCGCTCGGCCCGGAGATCCACGTAACCAGCGCAGGCGTATCGGCGCACCGCGCAAAATACTCAGGTAGCGTCTCCACCACCTGATCGGCGCGCAGAACACAAAGGTGCCAGTCCGGCAACAGTGTTAACACGCGCCGGCCTTCACTCGCAGAGTGGTGCAGCGCGATCGTCCCGGAATCGGCCACGCCGCAAAACGCCCCGGTTATTACGCCCTCAGCGCGGTCAATCTCGCCCACTGAAAGGCCATCATCGATTTTGAACTCAAATCCCGGCGCGCACCATGAAGCAGGAACCCCCGCCGGTACAACAAAGCTGCGACGCCCGCTCGCCTTAAGCTGCGCAGCAATCGCCGCCGGAAGCTCGGCCTCAGAGCACTCGACCACCTCTGCGTCATAATCGCACAGCCGCTCAACGAACAGCCGTATGCATTCTTCCCGTCTCATCGCGCCTGCGCGAATGTACGGTCGCGGCAGCGCCGCGTAGGCCGCAGAAATCTCCCCAGGTGCGCGTGCCGCTTCTCGCGTCGCAGCCCGAATGCGCTCGAGAATCGCCTGCCGCGAGGAACTCCTGCTCATTTCGCCTCCTTGCCCCGCGCTGCCCACCACTCATGAAAGCTCTGCTGCGGAAATCCGCGCAGGTCGCGGGTCTGCGTCCACTTCGCGCCGAGCCCCGGCAGCGAATGTATCCACCCATCGCGTCGCGAAAACGGCCGCAACGCCATGCGCGCCAGCCGCTGCGCCGCGTGGAATAGCCACGCGCGCGAAAAGAGCATTCCTGCCAGTCGCATGCCCAGGTACATCGGATCGAAGAACCGTTTTGCTGTGCGCCGTTCCTGGTCTGTCACCTGCGCGCGCAGGTCGATGAGGATCTCTGGAATATTGATCTTGACCGGGCATACTTCGTAACACGCCCCGCACAATGACGACGCATACGGCAGCGACTGCGCGTGGTGCATTCCGGTAAGCTGCGGTGTCAGGATCGCGCCAATCGGCCCCGAATACACCGAGCCATAAGCGTGCCCGCCCGTCTGCCGGTACACCGGGCATGTGTTCATGCAGGCAGCGCAGCGGATGCAGCGCAGCGTCTGCCGCTCGCGCTCCCGTGCCAGAATCGAAGATCGTCCGTTATCGAGCAGGATCACATGAAACCGCTGGGGCCCATCACCCGGCGTCACGCCGGTCCATAGCGACGTGTACGGGTTCATGCGCTCGCCCGTCGCCGATCGAGCCAGCACCTGCAGCAGCACTTCGAGATCCTGAAAGCGCGGCAGCACCTTTTCGATTCCGGCAATCGTAATCAGCGTCCGCGGCAGAGTGAGGCACATTCGTCCGTTGCCTTCTGACTCCACAACCGTCACCGCGCCCGTTTCGGCAGTCAGAAAATTCGCTCCGCTGATTGCCACCGGAACGGAGAGAAACTTCTCCCGCAAATATTGCCGCGCCGCCGCCGTCAGCGCCTGCGGATCGTCGCTTAGCTCCGGCAGACCCATCCGCCGCGCGAAGATCTCCCGCACCTGGCTGCGGTTCACGTGCAGCGCGGGTACTACGATGTGCGAAGGTTCTCCCTCTCCGAGTTGCAGAATAATCTCGGCCAGATCGGTCTCCGTCGCGCGGATTCCGTTGCCTTCGAGAAACGGATTGAGCTGGATCTCGGCTGACGTCATAGTCTTGATCTTGATGACCTCAGTCGCATTCTCTTCGCGCACGAGATCAAGCACGATCCGCCGCGCCTCGGCGGCATCCGCCGCCCAGTGCACTACGCCGCCCGCCGCCGTACACCGTTCCTCGAACTGCTCGAGGTAGAACCCGAGATTTTCGAGCGCATGCTCGCGAATGGAAGCCGCGGCCGTCCTCAGCGCCTGCCAGTCGCTCTTTTCCTCAACCAGCCGCGTGCGCTTCGCCTGGATTATGTCGATGGCGTGCGCCACGTTCTTACGCAGTTGAGGATTGCGCAGCACCGGTAGCGCTGCCTGGGGAAACGGCGCCGCCAGCGTCGGATCGAGGACTGCGTGCTCGGGCCCATCCATGTGCGGACTCATGCGCGCGCCTCGTCCTTTCGTGTGCTGGCCAGAATTTCCGCCAAGTGAATGGTCTTCATCCCCGCAAACTGCCGGTGCATCGCGCCTTCAAGGTGCATAAGGCAGCTGTTGTCCAGCGCCGTGCAGTACTCGGCACGGGTCGCAAGCACATCCTGCATCTTGGTTGCGAGCATCGCCGAAGAAACGTCGCCGTTCTTCACCGAAAACGTCCCGCCGAATCCGCAGCAGCGGTCCAGATTCTCGAGCGGAACAAGATCGATTCCACGTACTTTCGAGAGCAACCGGAATGGACGATCGCCCAACTGCAGGCCACGCAGCCCATGGCAGCTTGCGTGATAAGTCACGCGGTGCGGAAAGTATGCGCCCACGTCTTCTGCGCCCAGCCGGTCAATGAGAAACTCGCTCAACTCGAACACGCGTGGCAGCAGAGAAGCAAGCTCGCTTCGCAACCCCTCGTCGCCCAGTTCCTCAAATAGCCCAGTGTACTGGTCGCGGATCATCGCCACGCACGACGACGACGGAATCACGACATTCTCGGTATCCCGGTACATGCGCACGAATCGTTTCGCCAGGCTGAAGGCCTCGGTCCGGAAGCCGGTGTTGGCGTGCATCTGCCCGCAGCAGGTCTGCTCGGGGTGAAAATCGAGCGTGACACCGAGCCGTTCGAGCAACCGCACCACGGCCCGCCCGGTTTCGGGAAACAAAGTGTCGTTATAGCAGGTGATGAAGAGCGAAGCGCGCATGGCGTTCCAAACGGTAAAAAGTTCTTCAAATAACTGTGCTTCTATCCTAACCTTCTGCCCCACCCTCTGACTCGCCCCTTCGCCCGCGGCCCATTCCTGTATCCTGCGCCTAGGGCAGATCGAGCTGCCCAGCCAGCCGCGCAAAACGGAGCAAAGCAGGATGGCCGAATCTGGGAGAGACGTAGCGCTGCGCACGCGAGTGCATGTCACGCGCAGACTTATCCCATATTTGCTGCTGATATACATCATGGCCTACGTGGACCGCGCCAATCTGGGCGTGGCCAAGCTGGGCATGGAAGCTGACACCGGGTTCAACGACGCCGTTATCGGCTTCGGCGCCGGCATCTTCTTCCTCGGCTTCCTCGTCATGAACATCCCCGCCGGCTTCCTGGTGGAGCGCTGGAGCGCGCGCAAGCTCATCGCCGCCATCATGATGGCTTGGGGCGTCTTTGCCTCAATGATGGGATTCCTGGGGATGCCTTTCCTTGGCGCCCTTCACGTCAGCACGCAATTCTACCTGCTGCGTCTTCTGCTCGGCATTGCGGAAGCTGGTTTCTTCCCCGGCGTCATCCTCTATATCTCGCACTGGTACCGCCCGCAGGACCGTGCCCGCGCCAAGGGTTACTTCATGCTGGCGCAACCCATCGCCATTGCCGCCGGAATCCCCATCTCCGGCTGGATTCTCGATCACATTCATTGGCTCGGTCTGCCAGGCTGGCGCTGGGTATTTTGGCTCGAAGGTGTGCCGCCGTTCATCATGGCATTCGTCTCGCTCTGGTATCTCGCCGACCGCCCGCAAAGCGCGCACTGGCTGCCCGATGAAGAGCGAACCTGGCTCATCGACCAGCTCCGCGCCGATGAAGCTCTCAAAGTCAAAGCCCATCGCGTCAGCATTCAGGATGCCCTCCGCAATCCGCAGACATTTCTGCTCATCGCCATCCTCTTTCTTATCGTTGCCGGCAACCAGGCGCTCATTTTCTTTCTGCCTTCCATCACCAACACCATGAAGGCGCTGCCCGCCGGCTTGCGGCAGGTCGCCGCTGGCCTGCCCTACGCATGCAGCGCGCTGGGCATCGTCTGTAACGGCATCTTGACGCAGCGCTCCGGAAAGCTGCGCCGTCACACCGCGCTGCCCGTACTTGCAACGGGCGTCTCGCTGGCGCTGGCCGTCATAGCCCGCAACCACGACGGCATCATGGTCGCGCTTTTATGCCTCACCGGTTTTACTGCACAGGCCTACATGCCCGCCTTCTGGACGCTACCCACCACGCTCTTCGGCAAATCCGCCGCGGCCACGGCCGTGGGCCTCATCGCGCTCGGCAATCTGGGCGGTCTCGTCGGCCCCTGGCTCTTTGGTTATCTACGCGACGTCACCGGAAATTACACTGCGGGATTGTGGGTGGCCGCAGGTTGTATGATTCTGGCCGGACTGCTGGCCACACAGATTCATGTTGCATACGCAGGAGAGGATGCCCGAAATGAACTCGAAAAAGAAGCCCGAACAGTTGCGCAGTTATAACTGGTTCGGTCCCAACACCATGCGGGCCTTCGGCCATCGTTCGCGCATGCTGCAGCTAGGCTTTCAACGCGAGGACTTCATCGGCAAGCCGGTCATCGGCATCGTCAACACCTGGAGCGAGATCAATCCCTGCCACGCACACCTGCGCGAGCGCGCCGAGGCCGTCAAGCGCGGCGTCTGGCAGGCCGGTGGTTTTCCCGTCGAGGTTCCGGCCTTCACCATCACCGAGACCTACATGAAGCCCAGCCCCATGCTCTACCGCAACCTTCTTGCGATGGACACTGAAGAGGTGCTGCGTAGCCTGCCCATCGATGGCGCAGTGCTCATGGGCGGCTGCGACAAAACCACTCCCGGCCTGCTCATGGGCGCCATCAGCATGAACGTGCCCGCCATCTACCTGCCTGCTGGTCCCATGCTGCGCGGCAATTGGAACGGCAAGCCGCTGGGCAGCGGTACCGACGTGTGGAAGTATTGGGCCGAGCGCTGCGCCGGAACCATGGGCGATGAGGAGATGCGCGTCATCGAAACCGGCATCGCGCGCTCGCCTGGCTTCTGCATGACCATGGGCACTGCCTCCACTATGACGGCCATGAGCGAAGTCCTCGGCATGACGCTGCCCGGCGCGTCCTCCATTCCCGCTGCCGACTCGAACCACACCCGCATGGCGATGGACACCGGCCGCCGTGTCGTCGAGATGGCGTGGGAAGATCTCAGGCCTAAAGAAATTCTCAGCCAGAACTCCTTCCGCAACGCCATCATCGTCGACATGGCCATCGGTGGCTCGACCAACGCCATCATTCATCTCGTCGCCCTCGCGCGCCGTTGCGGTTTCGAGCTGCCGCTCCGCATCTTCGATGAGATCTCGCACAAAGTTCCGGTGCTCGCCAATATCCGCCCCTCCGGCGAGTACCTGATGGAAGATTTCTATTACGCCGGCGGCCTGCGCGCGCTCATGGCTGAAATCACCGATCTTCTCCACACCGACTGCCTTACCGTTAACGGCAAAACCATCGGCGAAAACATCGAGGGCGCGAAGGTGAACAACTCGCAGGTCATCCGCGAGCGATCCAATCCGCTTGTCGAAAACGGCGGCACAGCAATCCTCCGAGGCAGTCTCGCGCCCGATGGCGCCGTCATCAAGGCCGCTGCCGCCAGCCGCAAATTCTGGCAGCACACCGGCCCGGCCGTCGTCTTCAAAGACTTCGCCGATATGGAGCAGCGCGTCGACAGCCCTGATCTCGTCGTCGACGAGAACTCCGTCCTGGTGCTGCAGAACGCCGGCCCGCTTGGCGGACCCGGCATGCCGGAGTGGGGCATGCTGCCCATCCCCAAAAAGCTGCTCGAAAAGGGAATCCGCGATATGGTTCGTATCTCGGACTCGCGCATGAGCGGAACGGCCTACGGCGCCTGCGTTCTCCACGTCGCGCCTGAGAGCTACGTCGGCGGCCCGCTCGCCCTCGTCCGCGATGGCGATCTGATCCAGCTCGACATTCCCAACCGTAAACTCGACCTGCTGGTAAGCGAAGAAGAGCTTGCCGCTCGCCGCGCCGCCTGGCAGCGTCCATCCGATCCCGACAAGCGCGGCTATCTCGCTCTTTACCGCGAACACGTAACCCAGGCCAACGAGGGCTGCGATTTCGATTTCCTCGAGCCCGCCGAAGAAGTCATCCGCTAAAAGGAGTAGCGCCGGTCTCCTGACCGGCTGTAGCCAAAGATCTCCAGGTCCCCGCTACAGTCATAGGTGAAGCCCCCGCTTCTAGGAGATTGCGCAGCGTGCTCAACTCCGTAAGGGCAGGGAAGCAGCATCCTCATCCAACGAACACGAGCACTGCAAATCACTGAGCAGTCCCGCCGAAGGCTCCCATTCGCCGATCGCCGGATAAAGAAGCATCGCCTTGCGCGCCAGTAATCTCGATCCAGTAAGCGCCGCCTCGATCGCTGCGCGCTCATACTCCTTGACCGCGAGAACAAGCCCGCGCACAGCAGCCGGCAGCGCGCCGCAGCGCTCGGGCGCAATGCTGCCACTCCCAATGGAGCACGGAACCTCCACCACATCATCGTCTGCCACGCCGTCAATCGAGCCACGGTTGAGCACATTCACGATCAGCCGTTGCGGCTCCGTGCCGCGTAGCGCTTTCATCACGTCCAGCGCAATGCGATGATATCCGTTCGCGGCGCGAAATGGGTCCTCGTTGAGCGCGTCCCCATCGAAAGCAGTCTCTCCCGTAGACTCTAGCTTCATATATGTCGCCGACCGCTCATTGAGATACTGCATGTAAGCCGCCAGCGCCCCCCGCCGGTCGTTTTGCGCGAGCAGCTTTGCAAGCCGCGCGAAAAGTGCATCGTTTAGCCGCGCAATTCCTGCGCCCCGCGTACCGCCATGCGCCTTCTGGTTCTTGAGCGCGCGGCTGCGGCAATAATAAAAATAAAGATACTCGGTAGGAATCAACCGCAGGCTGCGAATCATCTCCGGATCGAACATCGACGCAGGATAAAGCTGCGCGAGCATTCGATCATCATTCAGCACGCGATCGATAACATCCTCACCGTGCAGTTCGATCCTGCGCACCCAGCCCAAATGATTAAGCCCGACATACTCGCAGCGTACCTGTGTAGGCTCCGCGCCCAATGCCATCGCGATACGATGCAGCAACTCTGACGGCGTATCGCATATGCCAACCGCGCGCGCGCCCGCGTGATGCAGAATCGCCTGCGTAATAAGCCCCGCTGGATTGGTGAAATTGATCAGCCATGCCTTTGATGCAAGCCGCTGCACCGCGCGCGCCTGCTCCACGGCCACCGGAACCGTGCGCAGCGCCATCGCCAGGCCGGCCGGCCCCGTCGTCTCCTGCCCGGGGTATCCGTGCCGGATCGCCGAATTCTCATCGGCCGTGCGCGCGGCAATTCCGCCCACGCGGATGCTGCTGAGCACAAAATCCGCGCCCTCCACTGCCTCTTCTAGCCTTTCGGCCGCGCGTACGCGCAATGAGCCTCCGTCGCGCTCCACAACTGCGTTTCCCAGCGCGACCATGATGCGCGCGCGCTCAACATCGGGATCGTAGAGCATGACCTCATCGGCGCCAAGCTCACGCGCGCTTTCGTTAATGCCGAAGATCACCAGTGGCGTGCGCACGCCTCCGCCGCCAATACAGGCCACTTTACCCATACATCTCCTCGTAGCAGCGTTCCAGATCGCTTCGCGTGGGCAGCCCGCGCAGCGCACCCACCGCCCGGGCGGAAAGTCCGCCGCAAACGCAGCCGCGCCGCAGGCATTCCTCGCCGGCCTCGCCGTCCAGTAGCCCGTCGATAAAACCCGCATTGAAGGCGTCGCCCGCTCCAGTCGTATCTACGGCCTCCACGTGCAGCGCAGGCACGGCAATGGTCCCATCCGGACCGCGCATCATCGCGCCGCGCGCGCCCATCTTTACCACTCCGCTCGGCCATCCGTTGATGCGCGTAAAGCTCAGGTAATCGTTCGCATCGCCCTCGCATAGGATTTTTGCTTCGCGCTCGTTGGGCAGCAGGTAGTGTACGGTCGAGCAGGTTTTCAGGTTCGCCGGGTCGGTGAGCCAGCGCACTTGGTGGCCCACGTCGAGTGACGTAGTGCAGCCGGCGTCGTGCAGTGCAGGCAACAGCAGCGCCACCAGTCCCGCCGAAATTGGCAGCGCGAAGTGGACATGCCGGGCATCGCTGAGATGGCCCAGTATCGCGCCGCCGGCTAGTAAATCTTCGAGATGCAGATTCGCGCCCGTGTATGTGAAGAAAGACCGATCAACACTGCTTGAAACGCTCACCGTTACGCCGCTATCAGCCACACCGCTACGCAGGTGTGCAGTCGAAACGTCAAAAGAGGCGAGCCGGTCGGCGAACCACTGGAACTCTTTTTCGCCCACCACGCCGATCAGGCTCACCGCGCGGCCCAACCTGCCCAGCGCGCAGGCAGTGATTGCTGCGCCGCCGCCCACCTCCTGCGCATATTCGTTCGTAAACACCTCTTCACCGGGCTGTGGCCATTGCGCAAAGCCGGTGAAGATGTGGTCCACGTAGATTTCTCCAACCACCGCGATGTCGTATTTCTTCATAGCGCCGTGAAGGGCCACTCCTGCGCCTGCTTGGCCTTGAGAAGATAGATCGCCGCTCCCGCAGCCACGGTTCCGAGGCCAATCGCTACATAGTGCCAACCGCTGCTGAAGGCGATATA
This sequence comes from Acidobacteriaceae bacterium, assembly GCA_030049955.1. The sequence goes on along the minus strand of JASIJX010000207.1, from coordinate 113 downwards.
GAGCCAGCCGGCAAGGGCAATCACCGCAGGCACGGGATAGAGGGGCATGCGGTAACCATCCGCTGACAGAGGCTCTCGTCGGCGAAGAAACTCCACCGCCACGCACTGAGCGG
>JASIJX010000206.1 GCA_030049955.1 Acidobacteriaceae bacterium | reverse complement strand
CGCCTTGTCCCGGAGCTCATCCAGCATGACTTTACGGCGGCAAATATCGTCCAACACCTCGAACCGCTGCTACCGGACGGGGCCGAAAGGCAGTCCATGATGAAGGGGCTTGAAGAAATCCGGAAAGCGCTCAACGCCGGCGCCGAACAAAGTAATAAAGAGGCAGGCGTGATGAACCGGGTAGCCGATATCGTTCTCGAATACCTGCCCGGCGCCCCGGGATTCTTCTCCTAAGCAGACGCGCAGTGTGAATTTACAGTTGTTTTTCAGTTACTTTGCATCACCCACAAGAGCGTTGTCCCGGAAGACATCAATGCAAACAGCGGCAATAAAAATGATGACCTCAATGAAACCGGCAAAGCTTCTCACTCTTTTCGGAATGGCCATCCTCCTCGGCTCCGCACTGGCGGCTCACGCCCAGCGCACGCGGCCCACTCTCGACGTCACAGGCTACGTCATCGACGCCGAAATCCTGCCCGATACCCACACACTCACCGCCAAGGTCGTCGTCGCCTTTGTGCCGCCGCCCAATCAGGACGTGGTCACCTTCGGCTTCCACCCCGCGCTCAAGGTCACCAACATCACCGATGAAAACGGCAAGCAGCTCGACGGCGAGCGCACCGCCGACGGCTCTATCCGCGTCACCCCTTCAGCCGCCTTTACCCCCGGTCAGACCGTCCACTGGACTTTCCAGTACAGCGGCGTCATCACCGGCAATGAGGACGGCCCCGTCGAAGGCCTCAAACTCGCCGCCATCCAGGAGCCCATCTCCTACCTGCTTTACCCCGCCCGCTGGTTCCCCACCACCGGTTACATGACCGATCGTTATACCGCCGAGATCCACTTCCGCGTCCCCGAGGGCATGCGTGTCTTTTCAAGCGGCGCCACCGGCACGCCGCAGAACGTCACTCTCTCCAACGGCAAGCCCGGCCAGGAATACGACTTCAAGTGGGACAAGCCCAGCTTCCCCGGCACCATCATCGCCGGCCGTTATGTTGATCCCGTCTCCGCTGGCGAGGGCAACACCAGAATCTACGTCACCGTCAGCCATCAGGCAGGCGCCAATCAGCTCGCCCAGACCGCAGCCAGGGAGTACGACTTCTTCACTGAAGAGTTCGGTTCCCTCGAAACGCCGCATCTCAACATAGTCGAGATCCCCGACGACACCCTGCCCGCCGTTTGGGCGCCCGAGCTCGTCGGCATTCCCTCCAACCGCATCGGCGATAAGTCAGCCGTCCGCCTTCTTGCCAACACCATGGCCCACGAGTGGTGGGGTCTGGAGATCAGCCCCAAAACCCTCGACGATGCCTGGATCACCAACGGCATGTCGCGCTACGGCGAGCTGATGTACGTGGAGGATGAAAGCGGCAAAAGCGCTCTCCGCGCCGCTCTTCAAGACGTAGCCGCCGGCGCCCTGGCCTACGACACCATTCCGCTTTCGAGCGTCGGCCGCCTCGATCCCTTCACGCCCCAGTTCCAGTCCATGACCCTTGAAAAAGGCGCCATGATCTTCCACATGCTGCAATGGGAGCTGGGCGACAACGCCTTCGAAACGGCCCTCAAGAACGTCCTCAGCCAGTACACTGACAAGCCCGTCTCTACCGCCGAATTCGAAAAAACCGCCGAGGCCTCCACTCAGCAGTCGCTCACCCCGTTCTTCTCGCAGTGGATCGACGGCACCGGCGCCCCGCAGTTCACTGACAAGTACGCCGTCTACCGCCTGGGCAACAACAAGGGCTTCCGGACAATCGGCGAAATCGACCAGGACCTCGACCTCTTCAACATGCCCGTCGACCTGCAGATCGAAACCGATGGCAAGACCGTCAACCAGAAGGTCGACGTGGTCGGCACCGACTCGCAGTACGTCGTCGACACCTTCGGCCGCCCGCGCCGCATCAGCATCGACCCGCAGGACTGGGTCCTCAAAACCACCCCTGACCTCCAGGTGCGCATCTCCATCCTCAAAGGCCAGCAGCTCGTTGCGCAGGGCGATCTCGTCGGCGCGCTCAACCAGTACCAGCAGGCGCTCAAGGTCAATCCGATGAGCTCGCTCGCCAGCTATCGCATCGGCGAAGTCCTCTTCCAGCAACGAAACTACCAGGCCTCCGTCAACGCCTATCGCGACGCCCTCCGCGGCGACGACGAGCCGCCCTGGACCGAAGTCTGGAGCCACATCGCCATCGGCAAGATCTTCGACTGCACCGGCCAGCGCGACCGCGCCGTCAACGAGTACCGTCTCGCCATCCAGACCAACGACAACACCCAGGGCGCCGTGAACGAAGCCCGCCAGGACCTGCAGAAGCCATTCAAAGGCTGCGACACGCAATAACTCAAACTCAGCGATTCACTGTAGAGATTCACTGTAGATTTGTCATCCTGAGCAAGTTTGTTGAAAGCGAACGAGTCGAAGGACCTGCGTTTGTTTTTCCCGGCTCCGCCACAGAACTGTGGGCTAGGGTGGGGCAGCAAATCAATCGCCCAACCACCAAACAAAAAAGCCGGCCCCACAATCTGTGAGGTCCGGCTTTTTTCAGTGCAAAATCCTACTTCCCGCCCTTACCCAGCGAAAGCACCTGCAGATCGACCGGAGCCAGTCCCGAATCGACCATGGCCAGCTTCTCGGCCGCGCCATAGGAAAGGTCAATCACCCGCCCCTCGTCCACCAGGTCGCCGCGATCGGTAATCCGCACCACCACCGAGCGGTGATTCCGCCGGTTGATCACCCGCACCAGCGACCCGAAGGGCAGCGTCGGATGGCAAGCCGTCATGGCGTACATATCGAATGGCTCGCCGCTCGCCGTCATTCGCCCGTCGAACATGTCCCCGTACCAGGAGGCGAGCCCATGAAGCCTGTATAGCTTCTCGAGCCCCTTCAATGCCGGCATGCTCTGCGACCTCTGCACCAGCGCAAGCGAACGCGGTGTTGCGCCCGCCACAGCCTGCGGAAGCTGGATGACCGATGCGGTCTGAGCTGGCTTGGCGCCGAATAGCAGCGCATCGGCAAACACCGTCCGCGTCACCACCAGCGCAAGAAACGCGGAGAGCGCAAGCGATGAAGCACCGGCCAGCACATAAACAGGCACTGGCCACTTCCAATTCAGCATGCGTGATTTCCGTGTCATCACCATTCGGCTATTTTACCAACTAGACACCTCCCTAAAGCCATCATTGTCAATCTCGCCAACCGCTTTTTTGTTGAAAAAATAGGGGTTCGGGCTTGAGCCCCTCTAACCTTCTCATATAAAGCGAGTTAATCACTGCCCTAAACCTTGTGCAATTTCCCGTTTTGGGCCATCAAAAAGTTTGATCACTCGAATTTTTCGCACCTAGGCATCTTCCTGTTTTTTTCCGGCGTCCAAAACTGCCCTTGTTAACTAAAGTCACAATAGCTGCCGGCGCCGCCACTTTAGCCGCAAAATTTGTCCCCAAAAATTGCCGATAATTTCGGCCATCCTTGCTAGCGTTAAGGCGAAGATCGAAATCGCAAAAGGATGAACAAATGGAAACCACAGCGGGGATGGAACTGAGCGCAGCAGGGTTGAAGCTGATCAAGCAATCGGAAGGATTTCGCAGCCGCGTCTACCTCGACGCCAACGGCCTGCCGACCATCGGCTACGGCCACCGGCTGCTTCACCCGGAATCCTTCCCAAATGGCATCACCGAAGAACAGGCCACCAAAATTCTGGCAACCGACGTCCGCGAGGCCGAGCAGGCAGTGCGCCGCCTGGTCCGCGTGCCCCTGGCGCAGGGCCAGTTCGACGCCCTGGTCGACTTCTGCTTCAATCTCGGCTCGGGCCGTCTGGCCGCCTCAACGCTGCTGGCCGATCTCAATGCTGGCCGCTACAACGCCGCCGCCGAGCAACTCCTGCTCTGGGACCACGCCGGCGACCGCGAATGTGCCGCCCTGCGCGCCCGCCGCGAAGCCGAGTTCCACCTCTGGCATCAAAACCCGGCAAAGTACCCGCCAGCAGCATCACAACCGCCTTTAAAATCAACAGTTGCATCATAGAACGGCGCAACTCCTTTATTTCCCACACTTACGCCTGAAGGCCAATGCAAACATCCTTTTTTCATACACTTGCATTTTTCAAAAGGCATTTTCCTGCGAGCGGCGGCCCGAAGAAGACTTGGCGGACAACACGAATGGTAGGCCTTAGGCAGTGCCTTTAGACGGTGCCTGACGAATCAGGCAGCGTCTTTAGGCGGCGTCTGATGAATCCGAATCGGATCGGCATAGAGGCCTCCGAGCCCCGCAGGGGCGACCGAATCCAAGCACAACTGCTCACCGAGGCCGGGTGCCGTTAATCGATGAGCCCTTACGGGCCTCGCCAGACCCAGCCTAGCGGCCAGTAGCAAGCGCTGCCGTTCCCGCCTCAATCCCCACCGGCAGCAGCGGAATCGTCCCCTGCTGCTTGGCCTCGGCGACCACGGCGTCAAGGTGTTCAAGGACCTCATCGACCGTCATCGTGTACATCTCACGCCGCGAGTCGTAGCCCTCTTCGATGAGCTGACGCAGATACCTGCCCGCGATCTGCGCAGCAAGCTGGTCGGTGATGACCTTGCCCGTACGCTTCTTCTGCTCCACCCAGGCTGTGCAGGGCAGCGCGATCCACATCGGGCGGCCGTTCACATCAAGCCGGACATCCACGGCATCGGCGTGGCGCGTAGCGATGGCCACAATATTGGCCTTCCAGCGGCAGTGCAGGTCTTCGCCGGTCCAGCGGTCGGTTACGTGGAAGTCTTCGTACATGCTTTCAGCCTATCGTTGACGGCGCGGGCGGGGCAAGCGCGCTCAGGCAGTAGGCAGGAAGATAGAAAAGGCAGTTCCGCTGCGGCCCGGCCGGGTGCTCGTGTGGAAACTAATGGAACCTTCGTGCTTCCGTACGATTCCCTTGCTCACCCAGAGGCCGAGCCCTGTGCCTTTCCCGTCTTTGGTCGTGAAGAACGGTTCGAACATTTTGGCGGCGGCTGCGGGAGCAATGCCCAGGCCGTCATCCGCAATCACAATGCACACCCCGCGCCGGGAAGGCTGCTTCCAGTCGCGGCTGCGCCGTGCGCGGATGCGAATCTTGCGGGCTCCGGCTTCGAGAGAGTTGACGATGAGATTGGCAAAGAGCTGCCGCAACTCGCCGGCAAAGCCGTAGACAATTCCCGGCGCGCGGTGACTGAATTCGACCGCCACGCCCTCCGATTGCGCCCTCTCAGCGAAGTTACGCACCACCTCGTCAAGAGTATGAGCAAGATCGACCATGCCGGATGACATACCGGGACGATAGAACTCAAACGTCTGCCTGGCGATATGAGAGACCCGCTTCAGCTCATGGCCCATCCACTCCACGTAGGCGCGCGCATCAGGCGAAAGGTTCTCATGGCTGAGCAGGTACCAGAGGTTGGTGATGGCCTCGAGGGGATTGTTGATCTCGTGGGCGATGGTGGAGGCCATCCGTCCGGCGGCAGCAAGCTTCTCTGAGCGGCGCCGGGCCTCAGTCTCGGCGATCAGCTGGCGCCGCAGCCGCGTATTCTCGGCCATGGTTTCAAGCAGGCGCCGGACGGCGTCATCCGTGCCCCGCTTCTGGCCCAGGAAAATCTCGGGTGAAATGTAGTACGGGTTGTCGAACACGTCGCCCCGGTAGACAAGCTGAGGATGCGTGTGGATGACGTGCATCAGCGTTTCAGGACGGAAGCGGCGGCGATTGTACTGGCACAGGCCGGCCATATCGTGCCCGGGAAAGAACCTGTTCACCTTGCACTCGTATTCGATGAGGCGGGTATGGGGATTCTCGGCAGGGCCAAGAGCCCAGGTCATTTCGCCGGAAGCGCGCACTGCACGGAAGCCTTCTGCCTTTGCGTTTTCGACGACCTCGGCGAGAAAGCCGATCATCCACTCGGGATCGAATTCGTCGTTCTTCAGATAGGCCTCGCGCTTGGTAATGATGACCAGCGCGCCGCTGGCCTTGGCGGCGGCCACGTCAATGCCATGGCGCTCCATGGCGGCCATCACGGTCTCGGCGCTATTGTCGTCGTGGATGTAGACAGCTTTTTCCCCGCGCTCCAGACCACGGCGGAGAAACGGAACGACAAAATCGAGTTCCTCGTCCTGATTGTCGTAGATAAGCGCTATATGATCGTGGATCGCGCAGGTGGCAAGCTGAGGATGTTCCGGCGTCCAGTTGCGAAGGAATGAGGGAAGCGGTCCGGCAGGCTCAGTTGCAATTGGCAGGGGTGCGCGTGTTGGCATGAGATTTCCCAATCAAAAGTCCAAAGCCCTGAAATGGCAATCGATTGAGATGCAAGCCATTGCCCCAGAGATGCCTGATTCCGAAGATGCCAATACCGGAGATACCTGATTTCTGTCCGGGCGCCCTCGTCAACGAATGGCAGAAGCCGCGTCGCCCTGCACTATAGTTGAAGCAGCATGTCCTCTGCAGAACTCGGCAAGGCTCTTCTTATCCATTTCTCCGGGCACAATCATCCTGGCCTCACCGCGGAGCTAACCGCTACGCTCGCCCGCCATCGCATCGAAATCCTGGACATTGGCCAGGCAGTCGTCCACGAATCGCTTTCCCTGGCCATTCTCATCGAGCTGCCCCCGCACGACAGCCCCCCGCACCACGGCATCGCCCCGTTGAAGGCCGCGCTCACCGCCCGCGCCCACGAACTGAACCTTCACGCGCGCTTCACCTCCGTGCGCGCCGACGAGCTCCGGCACTGGCTCAATGGCTGCGAGGGCCATGGCGGCCAAGGCGGTCTTGTCCGGCAGCGCTTCATCATCACCGTCCTCGGCCGCGCCATCACCGCCGAGCATCTGGCCCGCGTGACTGCGATCATCGCCGCGCATGAAATGAACGTCGACCGCATCGACCGCCTCTCCGGCGAGCTGTCGCCGCAAAATGGCAACGGCAGTGCGCCTCCCGCAAATGCATGCGTGGAGCTGGCGGTGAGCGGCGCCGTCGCGCGCGAGGCGGCGATGCGCACCGATTTTCTCGCCGCCGCGCAGCAGCTTTTCATCGACATCGCCTTCCAGCGCGAGAGCATCTTCCGGCGCAACCGGCGCCTGTTCGCCTTCGACATGGACTCGACCCTGATCCGGGGCGAGGTAATCGACGAGCTGGCCAAAATGGCGGGCGTAGGCGACCGCGTTTCGAAGATCACCGAAGCCGCCATGCGCGGCGAGCTCAACTTTGACGAAAGCTTCACCCGCCGCGTGGCTCTGCTCAAAGGGCTCCCGGAGCAGCGCGTTTACTCGTTGCTCGAATCCATTCCGCTGGCCGAAGGCGTTGAGCGGCTCATTCGCACTTTAAAGTTGCTCGGATACAAGATCGCAATTCTTTCCGGCGGCTTCACGTTTTTCGCCAATCGTCTTCAGGAGCGGCTCGACATCGATTATGTCTACGCCAACCAGTTGGAGATCGTCGGCGGAGCCGTAACCGGCCATGTCATTCCGCCCATTGTGAACGGAGACCGCAAGGCAGCGCTATTGAGCGAGATCGCGCAGCGCGAAGGCATCTCGCTCGAGCAGGTCGTCGCCGTCGGAGATGGCGCAAATGACATTCCCATGCTGAAGCTGGCCGGAATGGGCATCGCCTATCGCGCCAAGCCGCTGGTGCGTCAGAACGCCCCGCAGTCCATCTCCTCGCTCGGACTGGATGGATTGCTCTACCTGATCGGCGTTCGCGACCGCGACTTGCGTGGACATGAAAACCCGTGAACCTCCCGGTGGACTGGGATTTGCGGCCCTTGATAAACTAATACGGTTGCAGTTTGCAGTGCTCCCTCCGGACGGAACCGCCTGCCCTGCAAGTCAATCGCTCGAAGGACAGGAAAACCCAAGTGGATACACAAACCCGTCACGCCCTCAAGAAAGACAAGTTTGTTCAGGCCGCTACCAGCGGCGCAAGCTGGGTGAGCGACCACCGTTCCTCCGTGGTGCGCTGGTCCATCACAGCGGCCATCGCGCTGGTGATCGTTGTCGGAGGGCTCATCTACTGGAACGTGCGCTCATCGGCTGCCGACAGCGCGCTTGGCGCGGCAATGGATACTTACAACGCCCCGCTGGCGATGCCCGGCCAGCCTGCCGAACAGGGCGTATACGCAACCGCCGCCGATCGCTCCAAGGCCGCCAACAGTCAGTTTGCCTCCGTGGCAAACCAGTACGGATGGATGAAGCAGGGCAAGATCGCGCAGTACTTTGCCGGCGTGACAAACCAGGAGCTGGGCCAGACGGCCGCGGCCGAAACCGAGCTCAAGGCGGCTGCGGGTTCCTGGAACCGCAACCTGTCCAACCTGGCCAAAGTGGCGCTGGCGGGGGTTTATCGCCAGACCGGCCGCGACAGCCAGGCCGTCGACCTGTACAACCAGATTGTTTCCAGGCCCTCGACAACGGTTACAGCCGCTGTAGCGCAGCTTAACCTGGCCGACCTTTACCAGTCCCAGGGCAAGCAGGACCAGGCGCGTGCCCTGTGGGCCCACGTGCAGGACACCGATAAGCAAAGCGCAGCCGCCCAGATCGCCGCCGAGAGGCTCTCGGCGAAGTAGTTAAACCGGCGGGGTTAGGGAAGCAAATGCGGGTCTTCGAGCCCGCATTTGCTTTATCTGCATCAAAGCCGCACCGGCGGGACCAAGGCTGCCGGCGTCCGCCGGTGCGGTATTCTGGCCACGGGCGGGTTTGGGGTAATCCCCCCATGACAAATCGCGCGATTTTTTGAGCAAAGTGGCGGCGGCCTGCGTCTGGTGCATGTATGAGTACCGGCGAGGCCGCTTACGCAGGCTGGATGGAGATGCCCTTAAGCGCGAAGTCGAGCGCGAGGGTGACCGCGGGGATGAGCGAGCAGGCGAAGGCCGAAGAAGCTGAGCTCGAGTCGCTGCTTGAGTCGCTGGT
>JASIJX010000025.1 GCA_030049955.1 Acidobacteriaceae bacterium | reverse complement strand
AAAGGTTGACCCATCGGCCAAACCTCCAGAGATGTTTTTCAGCGATCTGGGAAAAGATTTCAGGGGAGCAAACAACGTTTATCACCCCGGGGCGCGGGGTTGCAACATTACTTTGTGAATCTTGGGTGATTGGTGAGCGCCCAAATTCGTCTATGTACCGGAATGCGGAAAAAGGGGCAGGCTATGTGAACTTCGCGGCGGCATCGCACTCCAGGACCAGCTACGAAGCGATGACGATTCCACTCCTCGCGTCACCCCGACTCTATAGCAGAATGCTTTTTCAGCTATGCCTCAGATCAGCTCGCTTCGTCCGGTGAGGCTCAGCTCTTTCACGATCTTGCCCACGTCCTGCGAGTGGTCGCGGCGCGCAATCAGGAGCGCGTCCTCGGTATCCACCACGACGAGGTTCTCCACGCCTACCAGCGCGACGAACTTTTTGGGGCTGAAGATGTAGTTGTCGCTGGCCTCGATGGCCAGATGGCCGCCTGCATCCGCCACGTTGCCTTCGGCGTCACCGCGCAGCCGCGTTTCGAGCTGATATTCGTAGAGCGAAGCCCAGGAACCGAGATCGTTCCAACTGAACTCTGCCGGCAGGCAGTAGAGGTGCGAAAGATGCTCACCCTTGGCCGAGCGCGGCTCAAGGACCGCGTAATCCACGGAGATGTTCTCGCACTTCGCGTAGAGCTCGCGGAAGACCTCGTCGAAGCGCGGAGTTCCATATGCTGCGGCGATCGATTCGAGCAGCGGGGCCGTCTCCGGCAGGTGCTCGCGCACGGCGTTGGCAAGCGTGCGCGCCGACCAGAGAAACATTCCCGAGTTCCAGTAGTAATTTCCCGCCGCCACAAACTCCTCGGCGCGATTCTGATTGGGCTTTTCGATGAACCGCCGGACGTGCAGCGCGGTATCGTCTTTAGAAACGTCGCCGGTCTCGATGTACCCGTAGCCGGTTTCGGCGCGCAGCGGCTCAATGCCGAGCACGATGATGTTGTCGCCCTTAGCTGCCAGAGAGATCCCTTTCTGCAAGGCCTTCAAAAAGCGCGGCTCGTCGGCGATGACGTGGTCGGAAGGGAATACACCGAGCACGGCCTCGGGATTCTGTTTCTCGATGATGAAGGCGGCCAGCCCGCACGCCGGCGCCGTATTGCGCGAGACCGGCTCCTGGATGAGCTGCGCCTGCGGCAGTCCGGGCAACTGGTCGGCAATCTCCTGGGCGAGGAAACTGTTGGTAACGATCCACGTCTTGTCCAGCGAGGCCAGCGGCTTGAGGCGCTCGACCGTCTGCTGGATCATGGAACGTTCGCCGTCGAGTGCAAGGACCTGCTTGGCGCGGGCGCGGCGGGAACGCGGCCAGAACCGGGTGCCGCTGCCGCCAGCCAGAATCACGGGACGAAAATCGATAGACTTCAACATTGGAAAGATATCCTATCCGAATGAGACAAGGTTTGCACAGGGAGGCTAAGGGTTGTCTAAAGGTATCCCCTTCTGAGCCTTAGATGCTGCATGGTGTACTCGCATGTTGGACGCCGATAAGGGAAGAAACGCCGCTGGGCGCAGCGGAAAGGAATTGGAGATCCAGGAGCGGTTGCGGAACGAAGCCGCTTATCTTGTGAAGAAAAACGGGATGCGGACCCGCGGCCCGCATCCGTACCATATCGTGTTCAAACTACGTTAACGCAATCCGGTCAGGAATTCGCCCATGCGGCGCGTTCCCTCGTCGATGCTCTGTTTTGTGACCGGGTAGGAGAGGCGGATGTGCTCGGCGGTTCCGAAGGCTTCGCCCGGAACTGCAACCACGTGCGCCTCATGCAGCATGCGCGTGGCCAACTCTGTTGCCGTGCGGATGCCGCCCTTGCCAATGTAGGCGGAAATGTTCGGGTAGACGTAAAACGCGCCCTCGGGCGTGGTGCAGGTTACGCCGGGAATCGCCCGGAGCTTGGCCAGCATGTAATCGCGCAGATCGATGAACTCGGCGCGGAACTCAGCAACGCAGTCCTGCGGGCCGGCGACTGCAGCAATTGCCGCCTTTTGCACAATGCTGGTCGCGTTCGAGGTGGATTGCGACTGCAGCTTGCTCAGGTTGGCAATCACGGGCTTCGAAGCCAGCGCGTAGCCGGCGCGCCAGCCGGTCATCGCGTAGGTCTTGGAGAGCGATCCGAGAATGACGAGGTGCTCCTTGGCCCACGTGTATGAGCCGCCGGAGACGCACTTGCCGGCGTAGTTGAGGTAAACATAGCACTCGTCGAGAAGCAGGAAGATACCGCGCTCGTGCGCCAGCCGCACGATGCGCTCCAGGTCCGCTGCCGAAACCACCGAGCCTGCCGGGTTCGACGGCGAGTTGAGAATGATGGCCTTGGTCCGGGGCGTGATTGCGCGCTCAATGGCGTCGGCGGTGATGCGGAAGTTCTCCGCCTCGCTGGTTTCGAGGAATATTACTTTGCCGCCGGCGTACTGAATGATGTCTTTGAAGCTCACCCAATAGGGGACGGGCAGGATGACTTCGTCGCCGTGGTCGACCAGCACCTCGATGGCATTGAAGAGCGCATGCTTGCCGCCGACGGTGAAGACGGCCTCGTCGATTGAATAGTCAGAGCCGAAGTCGCAGGCGTGCCGGTCGACGATGGCCTTGCGGACGTCGGGGATGCCGGGCACGACGGTGTAGCGGGTGAAGTTCGCTTCGATGGCCGCGATGGCCGCGTCCTTGATGTGGCGCGGGGTGGAAAAATGGGGTTCGCCGGCGCCGAAATCCACCAGGTTGGCGCCCTGGGCGCGCAGTTTGGCAGCCTCGGCGGCTACGGCCATGGTGGCAGAAACTTCGATGCGGCCGATGCGTTCGGCAAAGACATTTGCGGGAGCGGAGACGGTCATATCATCTTCTATCTTGACAGATTCAGGCCGTACGACCAAATGGGGGCGTGGGTTGGCGCGCTACGCGCCGTTCTGGATGCGCTCCCGCAGCCGCTTGAGCACGTTCGGTGGCACCAGGCCGGTCACATCGCCGCCAAAGCTGAAGACTTCCTTGACCATGCGCGAACTTACAAAGGAGTACCGGCCGGCAGGCTGCAAAAAAACTGTCTCAATTTCGGGCGCAAGCCGCCGGTTCATCAGCGCCATCTGGAACTCGTGCTCGTAATCGGAGATGGCGCGGATGCCGCGCAGCACCGCCGAAACGCCCTGCTCGCGCGCAAAGTCCACCATCAGGCCGTTAAAGGTGGCCACCGTTACGTTTTTGAGCGAGCCCGTGGCCTCTTTGAGCATCTCGACGCGTTCACAGACGGTAAACAGCGGGTTCTTGACCGGGTTGACAAGGATGCCGACCGTGAGCCGGTCAAAGAGCTTGGAGCCGCGCTGGATCAGGTCCACGTGGCCGTTTGTGGGTGGATCGAAGGTGCCAGGGTAAAGCGCCGTGACGGGCATCTTGCTGCTCTTTCAGCATTTTACCAGCGGCAGAAGGCCTGACCCCAGCCGCTTGCCAAAAAGCGCAGAGCCAAGCGCGGCTTTTTGCTGTTACACTGCTGGCCGAGTTCATTGCACAAGCCGGAGAACGCTTTGCTGGCGAGTGACCTGCACCACTCTTGTACTGACGAGAACCGTCGTACATTGTTTGTGTACCCCGGAGGTTGCGTGAAGATGGTGCTTATGCGCCAGACGAGTGGCCTGCGCCACGACGGAGTGCGGAGACCCGCGCGCCGCCTTGCGTTGCTCGTGTGCGCCTCCGCCATTGCGGCCGTGGCCGGCTGCTCGGCCAATTTCATCTACACGCCTTCGCCGCCGGTTACCGCCAGCACTGTTTCTCCCGTCGACGGTTCTCCCATCCAGCACGTCGTCGTCATCATGCAGGAGAATCGCAGCTTCGATAATTTGTTCAACGGATTTCCGGGCGCCGATACCGTGCAGTCGGGAATGAACGGGACCACGGAAATTCCGCTCAGGCCCATTTCGCTGGGTGATTCGCGCGATCTGAACCACACCCATATGGATTGGTGGAGGGACTGGGACCAAGGCGATATGGATGGGTTTGCGCAGGAAGATGCCAGTCCGGCGACGCTTCCTTACTCCTATGTGCCGCGCAAAGACGTAGAGGCGTACTGGCAGCTTGCTCTTCAGTACACCATCGGCGATCGCATGTTCCAGGCCAATACCGGGCCCAGCTTTGTCGCCCACCAGTACATGATTGCCGGCCAGTCGGGCGGCGTGGCAGAAAACCCGACGGGCAACGTGTGGGGCTGCGATGCCCCTCCGAACACCACTGCGGCTCTGATAGGCGCTACGCCAGACACCGAGGCCCCAGGCGTGTTTCCGTGCTTCGATTACCGCACGATGGCGGACCTGCTCGACGCCAAGCACATTACCTGGCGGTACTATGCTCCGGGCAGCGCCGATAATTTCTACATTCTCTCTGCATATCAGGCCATTCGCCACATTCGCTACGGACCGGACTGGAACCAAAACGTCATTTCGCCGCAGGCGAAGGTTCTTACCGATATTCAGCATGGGGAACTGGCCCAGGTGACGTGGATCGTTCCCGACTGGAGCCACTCCGACCATCCCGGCTCCGGCACGGAAGGACCGGAGTGGGTGGCTTCGATTGTGAACGCGATTGGTCAGAGCCAGTTCTGGAACTCCACGGCCATCTTCATCGCATGGGATGACTGGGGCGGTTGGTACGATCACGTGGCTCCGCCGTCGGTAGACAAGATGGGGCCTGGATTCCGCGTCCCGGTGCTCGTGGTTTCGCCCTGGGCGCGCCACGGATATGTTTCCCACCAGTTCCATGAGGTGAGCGGACTGCTTGCCTTCATCGAGACGAACTGGGGTTTGCCGAATCTGGGCGCGCGCGATGCAGCTACGGACAATTTCAACGACTGCTTCGATTACAACCAGACGCCTACGGCCTTCATGCCTGTGAAGACGCGGATGAGGCCGGAGGATATTTTGCGCGAAAAACCCAGCGGGCCACCGGATGATGACTAGGGCGTATCAATATATAGGTTGCATAGCTCTGCAGCATATAGGTTGAATGGCTCTGCAGCGCAACGCCGGACTAGAAGTGGGAAAAACAACCACAGATCCTTCGCTCCGCTTACCCCACTCACGATAAAGCCGTGAGCGGGGCCCAAAACGCGCTCCGCTCAGGATGACAAATCCATGTTTCATCAGACTTAGGTGATCGCTATATGCGGGTACTGACGAGATCGATAAGGCGCATCCGGTTGCCGGACGGAGACCGGCTCCGTTCAGCATGCGCTCTTACTGCACAAGCATGATGGGCGCGCGCCAGAAAGCGGCCTTCTGTGTGGACGGGTCGATTACTGTGACCTGACAGTCGTACTGGCCGCGCGGAAGCTGATCCAGGCCAAGGTCAAAATTCAGCGGCATGGTGCCCAGTCGGCTTGCGGGATTGGGGGCAATCGATTTTGGCGGCGTTTCAAACAACTTCTTTCCGCCCTGATAGAGCGTGACGAAGGCAAAGAGAGGCTGTTGCGAAGCAGTCGTCTGCTGCGTGGAAGCCTGCGCCTGCTGCTTGTAAGCCTGGAAATAGACGTA
>JASIJX010000024.1 GCA_030049955.1 Acidobacteriaceae bacterium | reverse complement strand
GGCAGCGCAGGATTTGAGCTGTAGGAGGTGCGCAGTTGCTCAGCAGGTCCCTCGAAGCGCAGGTCGATGTTGTACTCCTGAATGGTGGTGGTCATCGACAGATTCACCAGCGGTTCGGTCTGTGCGGGATTCACAAACTGCACCGTGCCGGGGTTCAGCACAAACCGGTTGCCGCTGATCAGTATGTCGCCCCCGGTAAGGTTCACGCGTCCCAGAATCACCGGCTCCGCGGCCGTGCCCCGCATCTGCAGGTTCGCCGTGCCGCTCACGCTTACCTCGCGGCTCACCAGGTTCATGTCACTGGCTGAGTGAATGGCCACGTTCAGCGCAATATTATCCAGGAACCCCTGCGACGGCGGCGTCATGACCGTGCCCGAGAACTGGCGCGAGAAGCTCGACAAATCGAAGGCCGGCGTAAAGGACAGGTTGGTCAGGTTTACCGTGCCGCCCAGCACCGCGTGATCTCTCGTTCCATCGAGGCGTAGCGTAGCATCGATGTGATCGCGCATGCCCGGCGGGAATAGCATGCGGACGTTTTTTGCCGTCAACCCCAGCGCAAACTCCATCCGCGGCCGGTACGCCACGCCGCCCTGCAACTCCACCGTTCCGCCGCCCATTGTCGCCTCAAAGCGCGTCACGTTGATGCGATCACCCGTAAGCTTAAGCACGCCATTGCCGTCTTGTATGCCCACGGGCAAATCGGATTCGGTAAAAGTCGCGTTCACAATTTCGATCTCGCCGCCTAACCCCGCGCCCTGCGCGAGCGCACCCTGCGAATTGATGTTGAACTTGACCTCTCCGGAACTCACCGCGTCCGGATCGAAGAGCTGCAGCAGCTTCAAATCGATGGCGCCCTGGAGCTTGAGACTCATCGCCTCGTTTCCGCCGGTGGGGATGTGCCCCTGGAACTGTAGATTCGTATTCGTCCCCGTGATCGTTCCCTCCGGCACGTCGATGATGCCGTTCCGGTAATTCACCTGGATGGGCGAAGCCGCCATCTGGATCTTGTCCTGATAACTCACTTTGAGAACCGGAATGGTAAGATGCGCCTCCATGGCCTTCAAGTCCTTGAGCGGTCCATGCATCGTGGCATGCACCTGCGTTTGCCCGTTGATGTCGGCCGCCTCGTCCGGCGCGTAGACCGCTAGCAATGGCTTAATCGACACTACCGGTGTATCCAGCGTGGCGTCGGCCGGATAATCGCCCGTCAACTGCACGGTGGCTTTCGCCTCGATCGGCGCATTCAGCGCCATCGAGTTCAGCGTTGCCTTCGCCACATGATCGGCCAGATTGAGTTCGAGCCTGAGCGAAGAAATCGTCTGGTTGGCGACCGTCAGGGACGGCGTCTCTACGGTCGCATTCAAGGCAGGATTGTCGAAGCTGCCCCGCCCATTGGCGCTCAGTTGCAGCATGCCGCTGGCCTCGATGTTGCGCGCCTGGAGCGCTGCAATCCGCTGCAGCCGAATCCCTGGCGAAGTAAGCTGCGCGCTGTAGGTCCGCTCCTTCGGATGCACTGTCACTTTGGCGTCCATGCTGCCCGCCGCCATTTGCACGGCCAGATTGACCTCCGCCTGGTCGCCATTGCCGGAGAAATCCGCTCGCACCGACTGCACCTGCTGCTGATAAGCCGTGACCCCGGTGAGCGAAAGATTGCCGTTTCCTTGCGGGTTTATCACGCTTCCATGCAGGTTCACGTTCGCATTCAGGGTTCCGCTCACTGGCGGCGGACTCGGAGTAAACCTCGTCACGTCGGTAATGTCGATCTGCGATGCGCTCAACTGCACCTGAATCGGGCTCTGCTTGCTGAAGGTCCACTTCTTCAAAGCCGCCCGCGCGCTCAGCGCAATGTGCCCGTGCGTCGCTGGCTCCAGTTCGGCATTCTCAAGCGCCGCATGATCCGGACTCGCGTCCACTTCCGCGCGCACCAGCTTCCAGTCCGAGCCGTTCATGTGCAGGTTCATGGCGGTCAACTGTCCCGTCAGATGGGGCGCAGCCGTGGAGCCCGTTACGTTGCCCTGGAATGATGCCGTTCCTGCCAGATCGAGTGGCGGCTGATCTGCCGCCGGAGGATGAAACGAATTCACGATCGAGGACAACTCGCGCAGGTCGTCGGCCTGCAGCCGGAAAGCCAGGCTCGATTGCTTGCTCACCGCGCCGTTCAGCGTCAGGTCCGTGTGCGTTGTGCGCAAATAGCTGTTGGCCAAATCCAGATGGTCGTTGGCCCGCGTGTACGTGGCGTGGATCTCGCTCTCCACCGGAACCACCGCAGTGTTCGCCGCAGGCGCCGCATTTGTTTTCGCCTGCGCAACCTCAGAAACATTCTCATTGGTTCCGGCCGGCGCGGGAGGTCGTTTCGCCTCGCTCGCCACCTGCCCGTGAATCGACGCATCGGCGCGAGCAACCAGACTGTCCATCGTCTTGCCCCACTCTGCCGTCGCCGTCGCATTCAGCATTCCCGCAATCGCCACGCCCGGCGTTGCGGCATGCTTGCCGAGATCCTGCTTCAGTTCCGCCAGCGAAATGTTGTGAAGCGCCGCGCTGAAGTTTGAGCGCGAATCGCCGCCCGAATTTCCGCCTATGTCCGTCATCGTTCCCCGCGCAGTCACTTCGCCTCCAAGAAGATTGGCGCGAAGGTCGCGCAGCACGGCATTGCCATCGGCGAGGGAATAATGCGCGGCCAGATTCGCGACCACCGCGTGTGTTCCGGATACATTCTCATCCAGCCGGTCGCTGGTCAGGTCGCCGTTCACCGTAATCGCCTGTATCCACGGCCGGTTCTGTTGCTGCTGGTAATGGATCGAACCTGCGGCATGAATGAATCCTGCCGGGACCGCCGGGTTATTCAGCAACTGGGCAGCCTCGTGGCCGTCAATCGTTGCCCGGTACTCCGCCTGCACCACTGGCGCATTCTGGTAGTTATTCACCACCGCCGAGAGCAATGCCTGCGAGTCGCGGATCGATAGCTTCGCCTGCTTTAACTGAAGCGTAGTCGGCGTCAGGTTGAACGTCAGATCCACATTGTGCGGAATCGGCCGATAGGCTCCGTACTTCAACCGCCCGTCCGCATAAGCAATCCTGCCGCTGTACATCTGCGTATGGGCATCGTAGGTGGCGCGAAGCTCCAGATCGTGCAGTTCGGCAGCCAGCGCGCTTGGCCGCGAGTTGTAATACACCTCGCCGCGGTCGAGAATCGCCCTGCGAATGCCCAGGTCGAAGATCTCATTGCCATTGTTGCTGCTCTTACCGCTGCTCTTGAATGCGGGAATGTTGGAGACGCCGTGCTTGTCTTCGTAAATCCATACCACCGGATGATCGATGCGCAGATTGCTGAGATACCACTTCGCGCGCAGAATCGACACAATCTGCACGCCCACTTCAACGTGACTCACCTGCAGCAGGGGCGGAGTGGGATACTGCCCTGCGCCATCCGCCGTGATTCCATAGAGGTCAACGCTCAGCGTGGACCAGTGCAGCGCAAAATTCTGGAGCTGTACGCGAACGCCCAGGCTTTCGCTCGCCTTCTTCTCGGCAAAATTGATGATTGCCCGGTGCACTCCGTCACGATTCACCAGTGCGCCGGCGATCACTACCACCGCGACGAGCAGGCAGATCAACCCTGCAATCGACCAGCCTGCAATACGGCCCCAGCGTCGCCTTTGCTTCGGCGTGTTTGAAGATCTCTGCGGCTCCGGATCGGGATCCTCGGGAGAATGCGAAAATTTGTCAGAGGTCATGACAACCCTCTTAAAATGCTTGCCCGATGCTGACGAAATATTGCACGGAATAATATTGCGGCGGACTCGTCCCGGGAATCGGATTCAGGTCCTTGCCCACATCGAACCGGACCGGGCCGATCGGCGTGGAATAGCGCAGCCCGCCGCCCACGTTGTTGGAATAGAGTGAACTGAAATTGCTCACGGAAACCGCAGTTGTGGGGCGGAAGACGCCGCCGCCATCGTAGAAGACTGCAAAGCCAAGATCCTTCATGATCGCGGAGAGCGGGACGCGCGCCTCGGAATTCACGATGAACAACTGGTTTCCGCCGGTAGGAAAAGGCGCAGTGACGTCGCACGAGGTGGTGCCATCGGGGCAAAGGAAGATAGGGCGCTGCGGCCCGGCGCTATCCAGTGGAATTCCGCGGAGCGAATTGCCGCCGCCGGTAAAGAATTGCTCGCTCAATGGCACAAAGCTGTTGTTGAACGGCTGCGCCACACCGACACGAACGCTGTTTGCCCAAACAATGTGATGAAACTTCTCTTTATAAAAAGCCGACTGCCCCGTCAGCTTCACGAAATCCACATTCGATCCCAGCGCGCTGGAGTTGATGTCCAGTTCAAGAGTGTCAAACACGCCGCGGTGCGCGTCCATCAGATTGTCGCGCGTGTCGCGCGTAATGTTGCCGGCAATTGTGGAAAGCCTGATGTGTTGATCCTCCGGCGGAACAAGCTCCGCCAGCAGCACGTGCGTCAGGTCCGTCTTGCTGTAGCTGTAGCGCACATAAAACAGATTCTTTTTGGCGCGATCAATTGTCCGCTGAAACTGCTCGCTGGCGGTGGAGACCTGCGCGGAAAAAATCGGGTTCTCTTCATTTCGCTCGTACGAGGCTGAGGTGGTGGCCGTCCAGGCCGACCAGCGGAAACTGGGATTGATGTAATAGGCCGCGAATCGCTGATCCAGCCGGCCTGCAAATGCAGTGAACGACAGCGATTCGCCCTTGCCACGCAGGTTGTTGCGCGTGTACTGGGCCGTTCCCCGCGGTCCATAGAAGGTAGATTCCGTGGTGGCAAAGTTTGCCGGCAAGCCGATCGGCGGCAGGTTGGGCAGCGCCACAGTCCCGCTGGGAACGCTGCCGCCGCGCTCAATCACCTCAAAGCCCGCGCTCCACTGGAAATCGTTAAGCTTGGCCTCGTGCACCTTTACCAGCACATCTTCCTTATTCTGCGTGGTGATCTCGCGCTTGGGATCAATCTCCGCCCAGTCAAAGACGCCGGTAAGATCGTACAATCGCGTGCCTGAGCTCAGCATGTCCGACTCGGCGAGCGGCTTGCCCGGCTTGATCGCCGCGGTCTCGTGCTGGATCACACGCTGGTTCGTGTGCTCGCGTCCCAGCGTAATCACGTTGCCGGTCGTCACGCGCGGTCCCTCGTGGATGTGGTAGACCACGTTGATGCGGTGACGGTCCTGCCTGGAAACGCGCGTGGCAGTTTCCCGAAAGTTGGCATTCAGGTAGCCGGCGCGCAGGTAATTGGCCATGATAGCCCCGCGGTCCTCCTGTACGTGCGCTTGCGAATACGGCTGCCCCGCCCGCACTCTTAGCCCCTGCGGCGCGAATTGCGACTCGGGAAAGGTGTTGGCGCCCACAATCGAAATCTCGTTCACGATATCCTGCGGACCTTCCGTCACCTTGAACGAAACCTGGATGTTTCCTCCGTCGCGCTCCACCGAGGATGTCACCTTCACAGCGCTGAAGCCTTCGGCCTGGTAGATCCCCGTCAGGTTCTGGACGCTGGTTCTCACCAGGCTGTCACTGAATTTACCAGGCGAAAAGAAACGTCTCCTCTTCTCGACCACGAGGCCGGGCGTAAGCTTTGAGTCGGGCAGCGCCTCGTTTCCGACGAGCCGCACTGCCGTCACCTTGTGCTTCTTGTTCTTTACGATCTGGTAGATCACAACATCCTGGCCGGGCTCGTTTTTGAACTGCGCGTTCACCTTGACGTCGAAGTAGCCTTTGGCCTGAAAGTGAGATGCGAGCGCCTGCTCGCCCTCCTGCACAGAGTTCTGATCCACCCCGACGCCCTGGTACATGGGAAGCAGATCCCTGCGCGTCCACCTCCGCACGCGAGCGCCGGTGATCTCGACGCGCGTCTTCACGCCCGGCTTGATCGTGTAGAGAATATCCGCCCGGTTGGTATTCGGATTGTAGTCCGCGCCTTCGAGCGCGACCTGTGCTCCCAGGTAGCCTTGCCTCTGCAACAGGCTTTCCAAATAGCGTTCCGCCCTGGTCAGGGTAGAGCGATTAAATTGCTTTCCCGGTCGGATCGCGGTGCCGCGCAAGCGCGCGAAGAGTGTGGTGAGCTTGTGCTTGAGCCTAGGAGCTTCGTCTTCCGGAGCTCCCTGCAACGAAACCGCGCCGAAATCCGCCCTGCGATCCAGATCGGCGTGAAAAGCCACATTCGCAATGCCATGCTCTGAATCGACGTGCAACTCCGGGTGAACCTGCGCCTCGAAAAAGCCCTCCTGTTCAAAAAAACGCTGCAGGCTGTGCGCGTCAGTGTCCACTTCATGCTGACTGAACGGCGTCTGAGCGGTATAGTTCGACACTTGGATGAGCTGCGAGTAGGCAAACCGCTCCGCGCCGGGAAACTGGTAGATGCCGAAGTAAACCGCCGGTTCGAGAACGTACATCACCTGTACGCCCTGGGCCTCGGGAGAGACCTCCGTACGCACCTCTTTGAATTTTCCCGTGGCTTTCAATGCCTCGTTCGTCTGTTCCACCTTTGCTGTGGAGAAAGGCTCGCCGGGCTTTTGCGCCATCAGCGACGTGAATTCAGAAGGATTTATGTTGGGCTGCCCGGCGAGCAGAACCGACGAAACCGTCTGGCCCTCAAAGGAAGAAAGCGTCTGTTCGGTGGCGGGCGTGGCTGTGGAGGGCTGTTTTTCGGCAGCCTGGTTTGACGAGGTCTGGTCCGATGCAGCCTTATTCGGCGCGGTCTTGTCCGGCGCAGTCTTGCCCGGCGATGCAGTCTCCGTCTGCTGCGCTGCAACCGGACAAATTGCTGCTGCCGCCAGCAGCGCCACTGCGCAAACCCTCCATTTCCGGCGCGCCCCAATCGTCAAAATGGACAACACCCCATGCCACTTGGAGTTAAGATGCCTTGCGTATCGCGAAGGTTTGATTTTTTGCCATACGCAGCGCCGAACCACGGCCATCCAAAGGCGCGCATCCATAGCCAGAGGAAGACTGAAGGAACGTGCTGTGTCTACTCCGACTCCAGGCTGGGAGCGGCCCTTCGAATCGATTGAACAACGCGTTTGGCGCATCGTGTCGCACTCACCGCTGCATTCGCTCTGGAATCTGGAAGGCGTATCTGCAATTGAGGTCGTCCGGCGCATCGTCAGATCCACCATCGCCGATCGCGTCTTTGGGCGTGCCGGAGAACTTAGTTTCGATTTTCTGTTTGCTCTTTTCCCCGCCTTGTTTTGCGCCGGCGCCATTCTCGGTTTGGCCGTCCGCTCCGCGCACCAGATCTCCGAGCGGCTGCTCGCCTACATGGCGCTTCTCATTCCGCCATCGGCCATGGGCGAAGTCCTCAATATCTTCAACCAAACGGCCGTGGCTTCCAGTTCCAGAAAGATCACCTACAGCTTGCTGGCCGCCCTGTGGTCGGCGTCAATCGGTATGGCAGTCATTCAGGATGCCCTGAACGACGTGTACAAAATTAAGGATTCGCGCTCCTTTATCGGCGCGCGCCTTCGCGCAGTCGTGCTCACCCTGCTGGTGAGTGCGTTGATCATGATCTGTCTTGCGTTCCTGCTCGGCGGCGACTTCATGGCCGCCCTGCTCCAACGTCACTTTGACGGCGGAGCAGGCGCGTTGGCTGCAGACAGCGTCCGGCTGGTGGCCTGGGCCGTTGGCACAGCATTGCTCGTGGTGGTCTACGGTTTCGTCTATTATTGGGCTCCTGATTGGCGAAGCCGCCGCTGGCATTGGTTCACGCCGGGCGCTGCCATCGGCGTCTTCTGCTGGCTTGTCGCCTCCATCGGGTTCCGTATCTACTTGCATTTCTTCAATTCGTTCTCGGTAACCTATGGCTCGCTGGGTGCTGTCATCATCCTGATGATGTGGTTCTATATCACCGGCTCGGCACTTCTAATCGGCGCTGAAATTAACAGCGAGATTGAGGCTGCTGTCGTTGAGAAGCGCATCCGCTCCCATCCGCAACAGGCGCATCCGCGGCGAGCGGCATAGACGCGCCGCGCCCGCGGCGGCAGAGCGGGTCACCGCCGCGTCTATCCCCATCCCACCTGCATTGATCGCGCCGGCATCTAAACAAACGTGATCGACTGAAGGTTGATCTCGTGATGGCCGGAACGAATCTGAGGGGCGCAGGCAATCGCCTGATCGGATTAGGCTCGCTTGCTGCGCCTGCATGTAACCCGGCTGTCTTAATCGGCCTGACCTTTTCTCTCGAGACTGATTTCAAGCACCTGGCATAGTAAAAGGTGCCCTTTTTGCGGCAGGGAGGCCATGTTCTGCCGATGAAGATTCACTTGCAAGTCCCTGAGAACGCGAATCGCGCACTCCGATCGCGGCTCACCTACGCTTTCCGTCTCTTTTGTGCGATCTATGGACACACTTCCGTTGCCGATTCCTCTCCCATCACCTATGCCGATGTAACCATCCGCTATCGCGATTCAGTCTTAAGCCCGGCTCAATCCGATATGCCAACGGTTTGGCTCTGTCGTGGCATCTGCGAGCGCGATCCGCAGCAGCCGGCGCTTCCTCCGGTCAAATATGTGCGTCGCGGCGTGACCACGCTATTGCACGACAAGCCGGAACGCGATGGATGCCCGGATTGGCTCGGCGAAATCTTCGAGTGGGTCTCCTGCGCTGACGAATACAGCGTAGAGCCACGCGATTGCGGACGGCAGCCGGCATTCGAGCAAACCTACGCCGGACGGTATGGGATCGACACGCTCATCCCCTATGCGGCCCTCGCCATGCGCGGCCTGCAGCAGGAGATCTGCCGCATCGTTCCCCGTGCCGAAGAAAATCCCCGCGCGCCCGAGGGCGCCGGCGGCCATGTCGTGATCCCGACTCACGTTGTCGACTACTTTCCGCTTGGCCGCATGCACACCGCTGCGCGGCTGGTGCGTAACGCCATCTCCTCCTGGACCACAGGCCATCGGCGCACTCTCTCGCTGTATCAGGCGTGCCAGGCAGCGCGCGTCGCCTGCGGCGCTGCGAACGATCCGCTCGACCAACTCCTGAAACTTGCCGAAGAAGAGAGCCGGCTCCGCATTTCCTCCAGCTACTACTTCCAGGTACGTCATGAAATCCAGGCGCGTCGCGAACGCCGGCTCGATTCCAGCTACATGCTGCACACCCCGGGCGTGCTCGAGGCAATCCGCTGGCTTCAGGCTAAAGGCATGGAAGTAGGCGTGCAGGGCTCCATGGACGGTTCCCTTCTTGGATCCGTAACCAGCATCGATGGCGCCCGCAGCCTCAGGTCCGAGCGGAGCGCTCTTGAAGAGCAGGGAATTCGCGTGCGCGGCGGCAGCCAGCACAATCTCCAAGTCACGCTCAATCGCCTGATCGCGGCCGTGGAGAATGCCGAGCTCGAGTACGACTGCTCCATCGGCTGGTCCACGCAAATCGGCTTCCGCGCCGGCGCCTGCTTTCCGTTTCCGCCATACGACTTTACAAAAGAGGCGCCGGCCAATTTCCTCGAGTTCCCATTGATCGCCATGGATCAGGCCCTCACCG
>JASIJX010000205.1 GCA_030049955.1 Acidobacteriaceae bacterium | reverse complement strand
ATCCAGCCGCTCTGCTGATACATGCGGATATAGGAGCGAATCATGTCCTCCTGCTGGCGCGCATCGAGCAACATTTGCAGGGGATGCAATGACCGGTATGTATCCCAGATGCCATCATCGACGTAGAAGTCGTGGCCCTCGGCACTATGAACCGCATGATCGTAGCCGCTGAAATACTTCCCGTCTTCCGTAATGTCAGTCATCCGGCCGAGCGAGCGGTAAAGCGCGGTATAGAAGATGGTCCGCTGGCGCTCGGTTCCACCCACGGTCTGAATCGCGCCCAATGCATCATTCCATGCCGCGCGCGCTGCCGCCTTCGCTTGGTCGAACTTCCAGTCAGGAATGTCCCGTTCCAGATTGCGCTTCGCCTGATCGGCACTGATGTAGGATATCCCCACTTTGACTTCTATGGTCTCACCGGCCGACATGGCCACATTGGCGACATATCCAATGTCATCGCCTGATTGTTTTTGTGCACGGCTCATCTGGCCGCATTGCCATGTCTGCCAGGAATCCAGAGGCCGGGAGAACTCTGCGTAGAAATATTCTCGAGTCTCCGGACCTGTTTCTTCGACGTGTACAACTGTTCCATCAGCACGCGCGCTACCCTGAATCGCATTGTTCCCAACCACGGCGAATTCCGCGTGATTCTGCAGGCTCAGGACAACATGAGCATGAGGGCTCGCAGGAAAGGTGAATCGATAGTATGCGGCTTGCCTTGCGGCCGTGAATTCCGCTCGAATTCCCCAGGTTTGCAGGTCGGCTTCGTAGTAATAAGGCGTTGCCGTTTCAAAATCGTGGTCGTAAGTAGAAGCGTAGGCTTCCGGCTTGGCGCCGGCTTCTCCAACAGAAACCATCAAGAGTGCAGGACCGGCAGGAAAGCCGTAGATTTTGTCTGCCAGATAGCGGTCGGTAATTCCGGGCGTGACAACCGGAGCAAGTCTCGCCATACCATGTGGACGTTGCACGTAGGGAATCGTTGCGGTAAGTAACTGGCCGATGCCCCCGATATTCGGAGATACATAATCAACCGGTTCTTTCGGTTTTTGTCCCAGAGCAGCTAAGACACTGCTAACAGTCATCGCCAGCCATGCAAGTCGAACTGCGATTTTCATTGTGTGCCTGTCCTTGTATTTTCGTCCCTGCATCTCTCAACGGAATTCATTCTTGGGCGAGCGTCTTGATTTTCGGATGCAGGAAGAAACTGCTGCTCAGAGAAGCTTCAGAAGAGCCACCCGCCCACACCGTGTAGTTACCCGGTTCTACAACCCACTTCCCTTCTTGATTCCAGATCGCAAGCTGATCCTGCGGAATATGGAACGTAACCGTCGTTGTTTCGTGAGGCTTGAGGTGGATTCGGGAGAATCCCTTCAGAGACCGATTCGGCGTCTCTACACTGCTCACGTCCTCGCGAACATAAAGTTGCGCGACTTCGTCGCCCTCTCTGTCACCGGTGTTTGTCACATCCACCGTCACTACAACGTCTGCCTTGCTTCCCGGTGGAGGCGCCTGCGCACACAGATGGTCATAGCGGAACGTGGTGTAGCTCAGGCCAAATCCAAAGGGGAAGAGAGGCTTGCCATCGTCATCCACATATTTGTGTACGCGCGACGGATCGAAGTTATAGAAGTCGGGGAGTTGTCCGACGCTGCGCGGAAAGGTGACAGTGAGCCGGCCCGCAGGATTGTTTTCTCCAAAAAGCGTCTCGGCAACTGCCTGCCCGCCAAATTCGCCCGGATACCATGCCTCAAGAATCGCCGGGATATGCTCCTTGGCCCAGCCGATGGTCAAAGGCCGACCGTTCTCAAGAACAAGGACTATCGGCTTTCCGGTCGCGGCGACAGTTTCGAGCAAAAGCTCCTGGTTCCCGGGAAGATCGAGGTTCGAACGATCGAAACCTTCGCCAGAGATGCCTTGCCACTCACCTAGCGCCAGGACCGCTACATCGGCATCTTTTGCACGCGCGACTGCCGCAGCAATATCTTTCCCGTCATCGAATGTGACGATTGCATGAGGAGCCAGTTTGCGGATGCCGTCGAGAATGCTGATGTGCAGTCCGTTTTCTTCTTTCTCGTAATCGCCGTACCGTGCCACGTTGCCATTGGGTCCAATGACGGCAATCTTTCCCAGGGATTTGGAGAGCGGCAGCAGATTATCCTCATTTTTGAGCAGGGTCATAGACTGCCGCGCCGACTCGAGTGAAAGAGCCAGATGTTCCGGCGATCGCTTCACCCTCGCATTTAGTTCTGGATCCACCAGTGGATGATCGAAGAGCCCAAGCTCGAATTTGACGCGCAGGACCGACCTGGCCGCACGATCGAGATCAGCTTCGGCCAGACTGCCATCGTGTATGCAGTCGACCAGCGCTTTCTGGAAAACTGCGTGATCGAAGTCGTAGAACTGCATGTCCACACCTGACCTAATCGCCATGCACGATGCATCTTTGGGCGAGGCAGCCACGTGGTGCACATCGTAGAGGCGCCTGATCGCGCCAAGATCGGACAGCACAAATCCCTTGAACCCCCATTCGTCGCGCAGAACCTTCTTCAGCAGGAATGGATCGTCCGTGATGGGAACGCCATCGATCTCGTGATAGGCGGCCATGACGCCCATCGCGTGGCCCTGGCGGATTGCAGGCTCGAATCCGCGCAGCATCGTCATTCGTAGCTCGCGCTCCCCCATGTGCACCGGCGATGTGTTCGTGCCG
The DNA here is from genome assembly GCA_030049955.1 of Acidobacteriaceae bacterium. The sequence continues at coordinate 1,104 of JASIJX010000205.1, read as the reverse complement.
CCTTCGGGAGAGCCGTGTCCTGCGAAGTGTTTGGGCTCGGCCACCACAGTGTGGTCCGTGTTCAAGCTATCGCCCTGGGCGCCCTGCACATAAGCGAGTCCCATTTGGCCGGTTAAATACGGATCTTCGCCGAAATCTTCTTCTATTCGCCCCCAACGCGGATCCCGAGCAAGATCAAGCACAGGGGCCAGAATCATCCCGACACCGGTCGAGCGAGCTTCGGCCGCAATTGCGCTCCCGGTACGTCGCGCAATATCCGGGTTCCACGTGGCGGCCAGGTTGATGGGAGCGGGAAAGACAGTTCCCGTGTCAAAACCATGAAGACCCTCTTCGACAAAGAGCACCGGAATGCCTAGCCGGTTATGGGCGATGACCCAACTTTGAATGGCATTCGACTGCACCGGGGTCGGATAGACATCGTGGATGCCGCCCACGCCCAGGGAGCCCCACATCTCCTGGGCCTTGTCGGGCTGAAATACTGCATCCGCCACGACATGATCTCTCCCCGTGTTTTCGAGCGTTGCGCGAGCCGCGTACAGGTCGAGTTGACGCGCTTTCTCCTCCAGAGTCATACGGCTCAGTAAATCGTCCAGGCGCCGCTCGATAGGTGCACCACGCTGTTTATAGAGAGGCGTAACGTTGGCACTCCGGGACGGAGACTGACCAAAACTTGCGATTCCCGCTACGGAAAGTGCCAGGCCAAAAGTGAAGAGCGCAAATTTTCTGCATGCAGCAGACATTGCAAGGCCCGTCGTCTCACCTTCTTGTGCAAAATCTGGCTTCCAATCCGTAGAGTGCCTCGTCTTCGGATTCGAATGCCGAGTGGCTCTTTTCGGAATTCTTGCTTCCAACCTCAGGATTCGATTTACTTCTGCACGATCTTCGCTCCGAGCACGTGTATTCACACTTTTGCCTTGCACCGGTGGATGGGCTGCTGACCAGTGGTTGGAAACAAGCTAACGGGAATTTGACGTAGATTGCAACGTTAGCCGATTGTCCGGCTCTCGTGCAACTTATTGAATAATAATAACTTAAATAATCGCAGAGGTTGCTAACAGTAGGTACGTTCTGACAACTTTACATATTGGTACGCTTGCAAGCGCG
>JASIJX010000204.1 GCA_030049955.1 Acidobacteriaceae bacterium | reverse complement strand
ATAGGTGCGCGCCTCATCGAGCAATCCCCAGTTTTCCAGTTGTGCGGCCACCCGGAAAGAATTGGCAGCTTTGGGCGGGCTGCTTGCGATCCATGCCGTGTCGAGGGCCTTCACCGCGTCAGCGGCGCGGCCTTGTCGCGCGCGCAGTCCGGCGAGCGCCTCCATCCATTGCGGGTCGCGATAACTGAGCGTGTAGAGCTTTTGATAATCGGAGGCTGCATCGTCAAAGCGATGCAAACGCATGTCAAGGTCCGACTGCGCAATGTACAAATCCTGCCGTTCCGGACGAAGCAGAATGACCTTGGCGTAGGCGTCGATAGCCAGGGGAAAGTCCTCTGCCGCGGTGGCCAGACGAGCCAGTACCAGGCTCCAGCGCGGGTCGCGGGGCGAGTCCGCAATGGTCTGCTGATAAAACCCGAAGAGGCGGTCGCGCGCACTATGCGCCAAGGCGTACAACGCTGCTTCCTGCGCCAGCGACGCGTCATCAGGATATGCGTTGATCAGTTCAATATATTGGTCGACTGCTTCGTTGGTGTTTCCCAGCGTTGTGGCCGCGGAGATCATTCCCCGCCGCAGTTGCGCAACGCGCTGTTGCTTCTCATTGCGATCAAGCGGAGCCTTTGCAACGATGGACAGCCGCGCTTTATAGAAAGCCTCGAGGCCTGCCGGATCGTTGGAGCGCGCATAGTTATCGGCCATAGCCGTTTCGGCGCCAACGTCGAGAGGATTCTGCGCCAGCAGGGTTTCGAGCAGCGTGCGTGATCGCGGATATTGGGCAAGGCCGGTGAGCTTGCTCGCCGCTTCGAGCTGGAACTGGTTCTTGAGCTCGGGATAGGCCACTTGAGCGGAATCCAGCAGCACGTCGACGGCTTGCGCTTTGCGGTCGTGCGCCCAGTCGTAGTCCACGGTCGACCGCACCACGCCCAAGATCCTGCTGTACTGGTGATAGATGAAATCGACTTCCGCCGCCCCGGCTGCTGCATTGTTCTGCGACTGGTAAAAGTCGACAAGCTGATAGCGAAGCTGGAGATTGTGCACCGGATCGGCAGTGAGCGCGATTTGCCGGCGCAGTGCTGCTTCCTGAACATTGGAGAGCGCATCGCTTTGCGCGGCTGCGGAGACTGCGTCCAAAACGTCGAAGGAAGTGGTCCGGCTGACGAGCTGGAGGAGTTCATTTGCTACGTCGTCGCGGCGATGTTCGGCGTCGAGAATGGCGGCGCGCAATTGGATTGCTGCCGGCGACGGTGTGGAATCATTGAGCAGGGCGGATGTACCTTCGTCGATGATCGCGCGCCAGGCTGGACGGCTCGCCAACGTGATCAGGCGAGTGCGGCTCTCATTGGATGCGGGATCGGCGGATGCAGAATCGGCGGATGCAGGATCGGCGATGGCGCTTGCGACATATTCGTGCACAGCTTCCGGCAGATCGCCGCGGCTTTCAGCGATTGCTCCTGACTGATAGCCGAAGAGCGTTGGGTTACCCAGCCGCTCGCGCGCTTTGGCGAGCTGCGCCTGCGCATCGGCGAAGTCATAGTAGTCCCAGAAGACTGTCGCGGATTGCAGATAGCTGTCGCTGTCGCCAGGATGCGCCTCGGCCATGCGCACCCAATAGGGCGTGGCTTCGGCAAACCGGCCGCGGTCCGCGTAGGTATCGCCGATCCGCGCCATCAGGTCGAGATCTCCGGGCCGGAACTGCAGGAGGTGGTCGTCGATGGCTACTGCTTTGTCAGTGTCTTCGGGATGGAAGTATGCGAGCGAGCGATTGAGCGACGCTGCGCGGCTGTCGAGATCCTCGTCTGCAGGATAGGCCGCGGCCAGCGCATCGGCGGCGCCAACACCCTGCTCATAGTGCGATTGCCACAGACACGCCTCCATCCAGAAGCGCCCGGCCGCGGGGTTTCGCGCGGCGAGCCCGGCCCAGTCTGCCTTGCCGATCTCGGGAGCCTGCTGCTGCAGCGTCTCGATCTCCGTATCGAGGCGGCCAGTCCTGCTGAGCAGTTCGAAGAGCTCGTCACGCAAGACAGGCGATTCGGACCAGTGTTCCCACAGAAGCCGCTCGAGCTTCGCGTCCTGGTGGGTGCGCCCATATTCGGCAATAAGGTTCTCGACAAATCGTAGATCGTGCGGGAAGCGCTGGTTGGCGTAAAGATTCACTTCGAGCGCAAGGCTGCGGTTGGGCGCAGGCGCCTGGTCGAGAAACGCCTCGAGCTCGGTTCCCGAGAAAACAGCGGTGACCTTCAGCATCAACGCGCGGTAAGCGGCATTGCGTCGCTGGCGCAAATAAAAGCGCGCCAGCTTGGCGTACCATCCTGCGTCCTGGAACTGGTCGATGGCACGCTGGTAGACCTCTTCTTCCTGAGCGTTGAGTTGATTCTGGTCGAGGAAATCGGCGAGCCGCTGGTAGAGCCCGGGATCCTGCGGGTTGCGATCGAGCTCGCCGCGAAGCACATTGAGCGCGTCGGGCAATCGGTTTAGGGCCACCAGCCGCGCGAGATAACGATCGAGCACTTCGGCATATTCACGAGAGCGTGCGGCTCGACCGGCCGTGGTCATCGCGGCTGAGCCGTCGTTGTCGTCAGTCTGCGCGGAGGGAGCGGGCGATTCTTCGCTCTCCACCGACTTGCTGTACGAAGCGCTGTCAGAACCGATCGGAACGCCATCGGCGCCAGCTGCGAGCTCTTTCAGCAAATCCTGATAGAGCGCAAACTCCTTTTCTGTCTGGTTGGTGCGCGCATAGGTTCCGGCAAGTTGCATGGCCACCTGAACGCGGCCGGTAAAGCGCGGAAAGTTCGCGAGAATTGCCGTTCCCTCGCGAATCACCTCATTGTCATCGCCATACGCGGCATAAGCCTGCATCAGGCTGGCGTGTAGCTGCGGACGGGAGGCATCATCAGGAAAGCGGCTGTCGATCTCTGCGAGCAGCTCCGCGGCTTTGGCGCGGTGGAAGTAGGCTGAGGCTCGCTGATCCTCTTTGGCATATTCGTCCTGAGGGTCTTGGGCGTTGAGAAAGAGCGAGAGAATGCCATTGAGGTAGCCGGGACCGCGGTCCATGGTGGCGATGTTGCGATAGAGAGCCAGGTTGCCGGCACCCACACGCAGCGGCTGATCGGGATTCGTGAGCAGAATTCGCGTCAGTCCGACGAACCCCTTCTCTTCTGCGCCAGCAGTGCTTTGGTTGGCCGCCAGCGCGTAGTAGTAGCGTGCCGCCTCCGGGACGTCTTGCACCGACTCGAAGAGGTGCGCGAAGGCGTCAAGCTCATCAGCGCTCCAGGCAGCTCCCGCAGTATTCTTCTTGTCGCCATAGGCGTTGAGGACAGCCTTTGCCGAGTCGATCTGTCCCTGCTGCTGATAGAGGTAGAAGAGGCGCGCAGCGTCATTCAGGTCAGAGGGATCGGCGGCGAGTTTGGCGCGCAGTTGGTCGGCAAATTGGCGCTGCATGCCGCTCTTGAGGACCAGAGCGTAATAACTCGCGATCAACTGCTGCGGCCAGAGCGGTTCAAAGCTGCGCTCATAAACAGCTAGCCCGTCTTGCGGTAAGCCGCGCCGCGCAGCCAACTCGGCCTCAGCTTCGACGGGAAAGACGCGATCGGCGGGAAACGCCGACCGGTAACGCACGACGAGATCGGAGGCGGCGGAAAAGTCCCGGCCATCCAGAAGAAACGCGAGTTGGCGGGAATAGAGAGCCTCTTCCTGCGGGTAACGCGCTACGAATTCTGCATAAATCTGCGCTACTGTGGCGCGAGGCAGGTTGAACTGCGCGGCGACTCTGAGTGCGCGCTCCCAGGCGAGCCAGGAGCGCTGAGATTGCGGCGCGGTCCATCGTTCCTGCGCGCCTGCGGGAGCTTTGCCCACAAATTCAAGTACCGCGAGTTCCTCCTGCGGCTTGAGCCGGCGGTCATAGAAATCGGCGAGGTCAAGATGCGCCGCCACTGGATCGGTCGCTCGCTCCGCCCAGGTCTGCCAGTCGCGCTCCGCCGCATCGAAATTGAGGGCCCGTTCTTCCTCGAGTGCGCGCAGCGAATAAAGCGCCGCGGACTTGTCGCTGCTCTGCGTGAGATCGGTCAGCGCAGAAACGGCTTCACCGGGCGGGCGACGGAAGAGAAACTCTCCGCCCGGCAACTGCATGAGCCGGTAGAGTGCTTTTTCCGTGCCGGAGCCGGATTCCACATTTTCAATCCACTGCTCGAATCCCTCGCCCGGCGCGAAAAAGATTCCCACAGGAAGACGCAGCAGGTGCGAGGCTCCTGCTACGATCCCTCCTACGAGGAGAAATCCGCAGAGGATGGCAGCCGGCATCGCGGTCTTACGGGACCACTTCAATCTGCACCTCCGCACTGCCCAGATTGTGCGCCACGTCTTCGGCGGTTACGGTCAGAACATAGTTGCCGGCGGGAAGGCCGGGCGGAAGCCACAATTGTCCGGTACTTGCTTCCGCCTCGCGATTCCAGCGCAGACTCACTGGGGCAAGTCCCTCCAGGCGCGCCGTAAGCGTGCGCGTACTGGCAGAGGCATTCACACTGAGCGGCACGATTTCGCCGGGTCGAAAACGGGTCCGTGCAAGGCGAACTTTCACGGACGGCGGCTTGGAAAGGATCACAAAGCTCTTCGACTCTCGATAGACCTGGCCGTCTTTGTCCCGGAGCACCAGCCGCACCGGGTAGGCGCCGTCGGTCATCTCTGGCGGCGCAAGAAAGCGCGTCTCCCACACGTCTTCTTCAGCGAGATAGCGCAACGGCTTCTCCAGCCCGAAGGGAAACAGCGCAATAACCGACACAATGGCCGGATCGGTATGAATGCGAAGGACGGGATCGCCGGGGCGGATAACGCGCGGCCGCAGCAGAGCCCGCGGCGCAGCCAGAAAGAAAGTGTACGGCGTGATGAACTTGTACTTCTGGGCGAGACGGATGATTTCGTCGATGGCAGCTTCAGTTTCGCCGTTGCGAGCGATCTCGTCGAGAAGCGCCTGCACGCGCGCTGCGGCCCAGAGCCGCGGCAGTTGATCGTGATCGAGCTCCTGCGCGGGCAGCGCAACTTGGGCGTCTGTGCGGAGCGACTGTCCCTGTTGCTGTGCGGTTACTTCGAAGGATGCTTTTTTCTCCGGCTTGAGGTATTGGCCGACCCAACTCGCTTCGTCACCATCGAAGACCGCGTCGTCGAGCGGGTACACCATGTCAACCGTGGCTTGCGGCTTGATGGTCAGGCGCAGATCGCCGATGGGGTTCTGGCCCATTTCGGAGAGAAAGTTGGCGAGCTTGAAGTCAACCGGCTCGCTCGACAGAACCTGCTCTATGACGCCATCGTTGCGGGCGAACAGGCGAAGCAACGGAAGATTGGCGTCGTCGCCGACGGCGAAGATATCGGTCTTGGGGCGGCGGTCGGCCGGAATCTGACTCCACTGCGCCGCATACCATGCTGCCAGTTTGCCCGTAGATACGATGCCCCGATCGGCTCCGCCATCGGTGAGGAGCACCAGGATGGAATCCGGCGCTGCGGCCTGGCTCAATCCTGCGCCGAGCGCGTTCTGGAGATCGGTGCCGCCACGCAACTGGCTCTTGCGCAACCAGTCCATGGCCGCCATTACGGCAGTTGTTTCCGCGGGAACGGGTTGCGGCCGGAAGCTTTCCACGCCGGTGTTGAAGAGCAGCAGGTTGAACCTGTCCTGCGAATGCAGCGACTCCAGAATCTTCGCCGCCGCGGCGTAGCTGTGCTCCAGCTTCTCCCATTGCATGGAGAGCGAGGTGTCCAAGAGAACAATCACTGTGCGTGGCGGCTGCGGCGCTCCGCCTGGAGTTGCCGGCGCGGTGGGCGATGCAAGCTGGGCTGTAGCTTCAAAAAAGCCGGGCTCCTCGGGCACCTTTGCGTGCTTCTGCTTTTTTGAGTTGCCGGTGGCGGCGTTCTGCGCATCCGGTGGGGTCAAGGAGGGCCCGCTAGTGGACGCGGCAGGATTCCGGTAGGCGATCACTTCGAGGGCGTTGCCGGTTACATCGATGCCCCACGTAGCGGAAAAATCCTCGGCAAGGTCAACGTCCGCTGCATCAATGGAGCCACGCACCGTGTGTGCGTCCTGTTGCTCGATCTTGAACGGCAACAGCTTGCTTTGAACGGCGAAATCCTTGACCGGTGCTGCTGAATCCATTTCGAACTGAACGGATAAATGGTCGACGTGCTGCACGGCGTAGGCGTCCGGCTTAAGCGAAAGAAGGAAGTTGCTCTTGCGGTCCACCACCCGGATTCGCTGGTGATATTCGATCTCGAGCCGCTTGGTGCCCCAGGCCGGGATGGGCACAATGTGCGCGCTGAAGATAGAGTTTTGTCTTGTCTCGTCGCCGGCGCCCTCGCCCTGCTGGAGCAGTCCCGGATCGATCGCCTGGCTCTTCAGCTCCTGGTAGATAGCCGCAGCCCGTTTCCGTTCGAGGATCACGGCCGGGATCCGCACGGGGCCATCCCAGACGGCAAAATCGGAGACTTGCGTGCCGCTGGGAAGCGCGAATACGTAATTTCCCTCTTCGGGCCGGCCGGTGTGGTTGGTGAAGATCTGCCGGATCCATACGTGCGCGTCGCCATTGTCGATATGAATCTCAACCTGCATTTCGGTGAGCGAAAGAATGCTCGGATCGGGAGCTTCCCGGTCGCCGGGAATGAGCACGCCGCTATCGGCTCGCAAGGCGGGGGTTGCAGAGAGGCACGCGATGAAGATTAGAAGTGAAAGGAACCAGAAGGGCCGCACAGGAGGCATTTTGATTGTGCTCTCCACTGTAACGCGTTTCGGCCAAACTGGCGGTAAATTCTTTACAACTTGCTTTCGTCGATCCGCACCAAACCGTTGTCAGTGCCCACGTATATCACGCCTTTGTCTGCCGCCAGGGCCGTGACGTTCAGCGAAGGCAGACCGGCAGTCACCCATTTCCAGCGCATGCCGTCGGCATCGCCTGCCAGCAATCCCTGCCCCATTGTTCCGATGAGCGTCAATCTTCCGTCTGTCAGAACTGCTCCGGGGTTCACGATGACTCCGTTCCGGGTGGCATCAGTGGCAGTGATATTTCCGTCGGCGTCAAGTCGCATGACGCCATTGCCGTAGGTGCCGACCAGCCAGCCGTCTCCCGACCGAGCAAGACCGGTGATCCAGTTCGCCTTCAATCCCGAGTTCGACGTGGTCAGGTTTCGCTGCACCTGGCCGTTGACCAGCAGAGAAATTCCGCCGAGGGTGCCAGCCAGGAGTTGATTGCCCATCGCGTTGAGAGCGTAGACGTGGTTGTTCACCAGCCCCTCGAATGCGTAGAGGCTGTGCGCACCGCTCCCATCAAGGAAGGTAATGCCTGCCGGCGTAGCGGCTGCCAGGCCATTGCCGTAGGGGATCACGTCGGTCACATGGCTGGCGATCAGGCCGGAGTTACGGTCCAGAACCTGCCGTTGCCGGCCGTCGGGCGAGAACATCACCAGGCCGTT
>JASIJX010000203.1 GCA_030049955.1 Acidobacteriaceae bacterium | reverse complement strand
TACATCGCGTTCACCACCTGCATGCGGATCTGCGTGTAAAGCTGCTCCAGCCTCAGCTCCGCCTGCCGGTACTCCATCAGCGACCGCTCCTGCACCGACTGCGCATACCGGTTGCGCAGGGTCAACTGGAAATTGAATCCCACACCTTTGTCTGGCGAACTGCCGTTGACCAGGTTGCTCAGTACGTCGGGATAGCTGGTGCTCGACGTACTCGCCCCGCAGGGAATGCCGAAAATGTTGCAATTCACGTTCGGCGATCCGCCGACGCCCTGTCCGCCGTAGTAGCCGTAGACGTCAAGTGTGGGCAACAACGCATTGCGCGCGCCCCTCAGCGTGATCTCGTCGTTGCGCACCGTCAGCACCGCCTCCTCCAACTCCGGCCGCTGCTTGAACGCCTCCTGCACCAGCGATTCCACCGTCTGGCCCTCTTCCGGGATGGGATCCAGGGTCACGCGATCGGTCGGAATAACAGGTGCATTCGAGAGCGCCACATCATTCAGGTTCCGCGCAATCGCCTGCTTGATGATCTGCTGCTGATAATTGAGCGAGCTCTGCGCCGAGATCAGCGCCTGCTTGTCCGTGGCCACGGTCGACTGCGCGTTCACCACATCCAGCGGCGCCATCGTCCCAATCTGCAACTGCTTCTGGTTGTCGCTCAGCAATTGATTGCTTTGGTCGAGCGCCCGCTGCTTCGCCTGCACGTCTTCATATGCCTGGACCAGGCCCCAGTAAATCGACTCCACCTGGTTCACCGTGTAAAGAATCTGCTGCCGGAACGCCGAGTCCGTGATGCGCCGGTCGTTCAACGCCTGGTACATGAAGCGCTTGTTGACCCAGATCCCCGCGCCCTGCAGCAGATGCTGCGTGACCTGAGCCCTGAAGCTCGCAAACAGTTCGGGGCTGAAGCTGTTCAGGCCGTTCGTCGTGATGCGGCTGTTACTCCAGGTCAGGTTCGCCAGCGTACCGGGGACGAACCCCTGGGAGAAGGTGAAATTGTAAGTATTGGAGTTGGTATACGAGCGCGGCGTGAAGATGTTGGTCTCGGGAGATTTCTGACGATCGAACTGAATTGCTCCCGTCACCGCCGGATCGAGCGGCTCCGGCGTTGGTCCCGCGCCGGCCGTCGTCAGCGTCAACCCGCTCACGCCCGAACCCGCTCCGCCCGAGCCCACCGTCGTGCCGCCCGGCCCGCCGCCCGTGCTCAGCGTGGAAGTTGACCCGCCCAGCGTGCCCGTCACCAAGCCCGAAGGCGCGCCCAGTGGCACCGCACCCGTGCGCGTGCGCAGAATATCGGTGTCCGCAATGTCCAGGTTGTAGCGCGCAATGGCAATGTCGTAGTTGTTCTCAATCGCCAGTGCAATCGCGTCCGAAAGGCTCAGGTAAATCTTGCCGTCCTTCAACAGGTCGCTCAACCGCACTGAGTTCTCAAAGTTCGCCTTGCCGATCGTCGTCGGCCGGTACATCTTCCAGGGCGCGTCCTTAAAATTCGCGTACGCCTTCGAAAAATCCCGCGCCGTAACCTTCAAAGGAGTGGGCTGCGTCTGCTCCGGCGCGGGTGCAGAAGGCAGATTCGACGCCGCCTGGTCCGGCCCTTTCGAGCCGGCACCGGTCACCGTCTGCTGCGCCCCGGCCAGCGGCGCCGAGGGCATTGTCGAAGCAAGCGCCAGCAACACCGCGGCCGCTCCGCGTAATCGATCGCCTGTTATCCGCTTTTCCTTCTTTGCTATCGGGCTTCCTGCCTGCTCCGAACCAATCGACACACCTTTACGGCCAAAATGCATGATTCTTCTCCAGAATGCTTTGAACCGAAACGTTGAAGCGAAGTGCTGAACAGAAGTGTTGAACCGAAGCCCAGGCGCGAAGCGTCAATCCAAAGAACCGCCGCGCCTGAAACTGCCCGGAAATTCCGTGTGTGAATGTGGGATGATCGCACGCTCTCCTGGCTTCAAAAACTGAGTGATAAGCCCACTGCGAGACCTGGGTACGAGGCCAATTGCGAACCCAATTGCAAATATTGACCCCTTATTATTACGCGATCCCCACCTCCGCCGTTCCCCAGGCGTAACCGCCCAGTCAACCACCGCCTCCGTAAGCTCTCATCCTCGTCAAGCCCACCAACTTCTCAACGCGGTGTCATCCCGACCGTCGATTTTCGCCTGTCATCCTGAGTGCGGTCCGCAAACCGGACCCCTCAAGGACGGGCCTTCGTCCCTGGGGTTGAAAGCGGACGAGCGAAGGATCTGCATTTTTGCCTTTCCTCCGCCGGCCTACGAAATTAACTAACCAGTTAGTAAAATACATCCGTCAGGCTGTCTCTCGCAACCACCCTGTCGAAACACACAGAGAATGGCTGGGCTTTGTCCGAATCTGCCGATGCCAAAAACTGCTTGGATCAGAGACCGGCCCAGGCAATATATTCACGAAATATTGCCGTTTAATCGCCACCCAGCTCGGATTTTGGCCAAATGCGCCTGCCACCATACCGCTTATCCGTCTAGAGACCCTGTGATATGGCGTACAGTGAAGGAGGAGACGAAAGACCTTATGACAGAGGATATGCAATTAACCTGTAGCGACTGCGGGCAGGAATTCACGTTTTCAAGCGAAGATCAGGCATTTTTCCGGGAGCGTGGCTATTCGGCTCCGAAACGCTGCAAGGCGTGCCGCCAGGCAAAGAAGAATGAACAAGCCGGAGGGGGAGGGTACAGCCGGAGGAGTGAATCTCAAGGCACAACAGTCACATGTTCCGGGTGCGGGAAGCAAACGACGGTCCCGTTTGAGCCGCGAGGCGACCGGCCCGTATATTGCCAGGACTGTTTCAGCGCAAGGAAGAGAAACGGCGGCGGCCGCGGGGATCGCAGGCATAGCCGTTAGCAAATGAGTCCCGGCTGCCTGACAGTCGCCCCTTCAGGAAGCCGGGAGAAATCGGCAAACAAACGAAGATCAGGCTACTGCCTCGCGTGCGCCGTGTTTGGGCGTACCCGATATTTCGTCGAGGTTACGGTCAACGTGCGCTCGATTTTCTTAAGAGCGTGCGTCTCGTCTGGAGCAGCAAAGGTTGACGCGACGCCAAGGCTTGCAGCTCTGCCTGTTCGTCCCACGCGATGAACAAAATCTTCGGCTTCCCTGGGAAGGTCGTAGTTCACGACGTGCGCAACGTCGGCGACATCAATACCACGCGCCACAACGTCGGTTGCCACCAGCACGCGATGGCGACCCTCGGCAAAGCCGCGCAATGCGGAGCTACGCTGCGATTGCGATCGGTCCCCGTGAATGGGTGCCGCAGCGAACCCGGCCCGCGATAACCTCCGGGCAACCCGGTCCGCTCCGTGCTTGGTCCGCACAAAGACCATAAAACTGCCATCGTTTGTTCCCAGAAGATGCTCCAGCAACTCCTGTTTCTTGTCCGCCGGGACCTCGAAGGTTTGCAGCTTCACATTGGGCGAGGGCTTCAACTCGGAGCTGATATCGATGCGCACCGGATTCCTGAGATAAAGGCTCGCCACTTCGCGAATCGCCGGGCTGACCGTCGCCGAATAGCACAGCGTCTGCCGATCCTGCGGCAATACCGCCGCAATCCGCCGGATTGCCGGCTTGAATCCCATGTCCAGCATGCGGTCCACTTCGTCCAGAACCAATATCTTCACGCCGCCCAGGTTCACCAATCTGCGCGACAGGAAGTCTTCCAAACGTCCCGGCGTAGCGACGATCAAGCGCGCTCCCTTCCGGATGGCGGACAACTGAGGGCCTTCCGCCAAGCCGCCGCACACAAGCGCGGCTTTTCCCTGGCCTTGTGTCAGATCGCGCCAGGCATCCAGTACCTGCATGGCCAGTTCGCGCGTAGGCAGCAGAACCAGAGCCTTCGTGTCCTTTGCGCTCGTGGCCATTCGTTCCACGAGGGGAATCAGAAAGCTCAATGTCTTGCCCGTGCCCGTCTGTGCTGTCGCCAGCACATCCCGTCCCGCAAGCGCCGGTGGCAGGGCTGCCGCCTGGACGGGTGTAGGAGTAATAAAATTCGCATCGGCCAACTGCCGCTGCATTGTTTGTGAAAGTGGCAATTCAGAAAAAAGTTTCAATTCAATCCTGTTCTGCACCCATCCGCAGAAATTCCATCATCCAGATTCCTCTCTGGAATTCATCCCTGGAACTCATTCATAGACCTGCTGCGGCTGATGCAGTTGGTTCGTTTCCCTCACTACCCGAAAATCGTTTCGAGAACGTGGGAGACGTCAAATTTGATATGCGGAAAACCCGGGAGCGCTTGCTCCAAATGATTCGAGATTTGCCACACCTATCGCGTCTTCGACTGCGGCACGCCATTGCGTTGCAGTCTGGTCCGGCCAGTCGCATTTAAAAGGCGAGGCCTCAACTTCAATGGACCATTACGCTGAGGGGCTGGGAATTTACGTGGAAGACGGTCTGGCGGATGAAGGCGAGAACGGCTCACAACCAAACAACTGAGCGTAAATCCATGATAACACAGTGGACCTGCTTCTTCCTCCGCCCAAAACCGACCCAGCTGTCCGCTGAGTAGCTTAGGCTCTAAACAGGGATTTCTATTTTTCAGATCCAATGTCCGACGCATCCACGCCCGCGCCTCGCACCTGGAAGCTCATTCTCGCCTATGACGGAACCGACTTCCGTGGCTGGCAGGTGCAGCCCGGCGAACCGACCATCCAGAGTGAACTGCAGGCCGCCCTCGGCCGCATCACCGGCGAAACGCCGCTGCCCCAGGGCTCCGGCCGCACGGACGCGGGCGTTCACGCCCTCGCGCAGGTGGCCAGCTTCGCATTGGCCGCGCCCATCCCGGCCGAAAACCTCCAGCGGGCCCTCAACCGCGCCCTTCCCCCGTCCATTCGCGTCCTCGAAGCCAAAACGGTGCGAAGCACATTTCACGCCAGGCACTCGGCCCGCGCCAAAACCTACGAGTACCGCATCTTTCGCGGCTCCATCTGCCCGCCGTTCCTGGCGCGCTACGTCTACGAGTGCCGCTGGCCGCTCGACTTCGATGCATTACAGCAAGCCGCCGCACTCTTTACCGGCGAGCACGATTTCTCGAGCTTCGCGGCAACCGACCCTGACGCAATGACGCGCGAGCTAGGTGCAGCGCACCATCCAGCCTGCACGAGCGAAAATGAACTTCGCGTTGCCGCGCTCGAGCGCAGCACCATCCGCACCATTTTCTCCTCCGGGTGGGAAATCCGCCCCTCAGACGCCGGCGAACTCTTTGTCTACCGCGTGCGGGGCAATGGCTTTCTGCATCATATGGTGCGAAACCTGGTGGGCACGATGCTCGACGCCGCCCGCGGCCAAATCCAAATCAACGAAATCGCAGAAATCCTCGCCGCGCGCTCGCGTTCGGCGGCCGGTCCCACTGCTCCGGCCCGCGGCCTGTTCCTGCACTCGGTTGAGTACGACCCAGACGACGATTCAGCCATCGAAGATTGAACGCCTGCATCCGAATCATTGCTAGCCTGCTACCCTAATCAGTTCGCATGCCTCTTCTCTCGCGCAACTCGGCCTTCTCGCAGGTAACGGCGCTCGCCTCCAAAAGGCCGGTGCACGCAGCCTTCTCCTGGCTGCACGGCAATCCAAAAACCATCATGGACTGGCAATCCGCGCTGGTCGCAATCCCCGCACCGCCCTACGGCGAACAGGCGCGCGCCGAGTGGCTCGCCGCGCGCTTCCGCGAGAGCGGCCTGTGCCAGGTCGAAATCGACGCCGCCGGCAACGCGATCGGCATCCTGCCCGCCGAGCACCTGCCGCCTGAAAGCACCGGCCCCGTCGTCGTGCTCTCCGCTCATCTCGATACGGTTTTTCCCGCCGACACGCCGCTTGACCCCGTCGTCGACGGCGATCGCCTCACCGCGCCCGGCGCATCCGACAATGCAGCCGGCGTGGCTGGCATGCTCGCCATCGCGCATGCACTCATCGCGTCTCAGATTCAGTTGCCCGCGCCACTCGTCTTCGTCGGCAACGTTGGCGAAGAAGGCGAAGGCGACCTGCGCGGCATCCGCCATCTCTACCGCGAGAGCCCGTTACGTGGCCGCATCGCCGCCCACATCGTGCTCGACGGCGCCGGCGCCGACGCCGCCGTCACGCAGGCTCTCGGCAGCAGCCGCTTTCAGGCAACCATCAACGGCCCCGGCGGCCACAGCTTTACTGACGCCGGCACGCCCAACCCCATCGCCGCGCTTGCCGTGGCGCTCGCCGAACTGGCTGAGACCGAACTGCCCGTCGAACCGCGCACCACGCTCAACCTTGGCACCATCCGCGGCGGCACCAGTGTCAATTCCATCCCAGAGAGCGCACAGGCCACCATCGACTTCCGCTCCACCAATCCATCGCAGCTCGTTCGCCTCGAAGTCGCTCTGCACCGCGCCGTAGAAGACGCCGTTGCCCGCGCCAACGCGCACGCTGCCAGCGGCGAAAGCAACAGCCGCGGCCCGCTGTCATTCACAATCGCCAAAATCGGCGACCGCCCAGCCGCGAACCTGCCCGAAGACTCGCCGCTGCTCGCCTCGCTGCGCGCTGTCGATCGCCACCTCGGCCTGCGCACTGACATCCGCCTCGGCTCGACCGACGCCAATATCCCGCTCTCGCTCGGCATCCCTGCCGTCGCCATCGGCGCCGGCGGCGAAGGCGGCGCAGCTCACACGCTGGCCGAGTGGTACTCGGCGCGCGACCGCGAACTCGGCCTGCGCCGCGTGCTGCTGCTCACCCTCGCTACTCTCGAATGGGCCGCGGAGATGTAGCGGATCACGCAGTGCGCGCTCGCTCAACTGGAATGTTTGAAATTCGCCGCCGTCGCGTTATTGTCTTGGATGTGAAGGCTCTCCCTCTACTCTCCGTGTACACGTTTCGTCCGGCGAGGTAGCGCTTATGATTCAGCTCAAACGTGCTTACAATCCCGCAGATCCCGGCGATGGCGTCCGCTTTCTGGTGGAGCGGCTCTGGCCGCGTGGCATAAAGAAAGAAAATCTGCATTACGACGCATGGATCAAGGACGCCGCCCCCAGCACCGAACTGCGCAAATGGTTCAGTCACGATCCGGCCAAATGGACAGAATTCCAACGCAAATACTTCGCGGAGCTGGAGAAGCACTCTGAGGCTCTGGAGCCGATCCGCAAAGCGATGCACCATGGCAGGGTCACGCTCCTGTTCAGCTCCCACGACGCAGAGCACAACAATGCAGTTGCGCTGAAGACCTTCCTAGAAAAACACGGAGCCAGGAAATAAATGCGCATACGAGCGGCCCATGTCTTCTTCGCTTCGGCTTTGTTTACTGGTTGCTGCTCCTTCGCGCAACGCACCGTTGTGCCTCCCGACACCATCTTCCTTAACGCCGTCATCTACACCGGCGCCGGGATGGCGCAGGACAAGCCGCAGACGGTCGACGCCATGGCGATTCGTGACGGCAAAATCCTCGCCGTTGGCAGCGATGCACAGATCCGAAAACTCGCCGGACCAAAAACCATGATCCGCAATCTCGACACCGCGCGCACCGGTGTCTTTATCTTTCCCGGCTTCGATGACGCGCATACGCACCTCGGCATGGCCGCGCAGACAAAGCTGAATCTCGATCTCGCCGGCGTCCAGTCGCTCAGCCAGATGCTCGCCCGCGTTGCAGAATTTGCCCGCGTGCTTCCGCCTGGCCACTGGATCACCGGAGGCCGCTGGGACCAGACGCTCTGGGCCGCGAAATCTCTGCCCACGCGCCAGCAGTTGGATTCGGTCACCGCCGGCCATCCTGCGTTTCTCTCGCGCATCGACGGCCACATCGCCATCGCCAATACCGCTGCCCTTCGTGCGGCCGGCATCACTGCCAGCACAAAGCTGCCCGAAGGCGGAGCCATCGATCTCGATGCAAGCGGTCAACCCACTGGCATCATCCGCGAGTCCGCGCAGCAACTCGTCGAGAAAGTTATTCCTCCACCCACTCCCGTCGAGCGCCGGCGCGGCATCGAGCTGGTGATCGCCGACGCTCTCTCGAACGGCGTAACCAGCGCGCAGGACTTCAGCGACTGGAAGGATTTCCTCACCTACGAAGAACTCGAACAGGAAGGCAAGCTCAACCTGCGCATCGCCGAGTGGATTCCATTCCGCGAGCTGCTGCCGCTCGAAGAGCTGCAACGCGCGCATCACCCCGCAACGGACCCGATGCTGCACACCACCATGCTCAAAGGCTTCATGGATGGCTCGCTTGGCTCGCGCACCGCAGCCATGAAGGCGCCATATACCGACGACCCCGGCAACACCGGCCTTCCGCAATACACGCAGCCGGAGCTCAACCAAATGGCCGTCGAGCGCGCCCGCGCCGGCTTTCAGCTCGGCTTTCACGCCATCGGCGACAAGGCAATAGAGATGGCCCTCGACGCCATCGAGCAGGCAGAGCTCGGCAATTATCATGTGGCCAATCTCGGGCAGCTTTACGATCTGCTTGGACCGGCGGCGTGCTGGCATCCTGATCAGCCGTATGAAATATGGGACGAGAAGTTCAAGGTTCCCTGCAACCAGAAATCGGAGCCTTCAGGCACACCTCCTCAAATGAACTCGCAGACGCGCACCGGTCCTCGCAACCGCATCGAGCATGCGCAGGTAGTCGATCCCGCCGACATTCCCCGCTTCCGCGCCCTCGGCGTCATCGCCTCCATGCAGCCCTGCCATCTGCTCACAGACATGAGCTGGGCCGAAGCGCGTCTCGGTCCAAAGCGCGCCGCGTACTCCTACGCATGGAGGGCTTTTCTCGATGCCGGCGTGCCCCTGGCCTTCGGCACCGATTATCCCGTCGAGCCGATCTCGCCCTACCGCGGCCTCTACGCGGCCGTCACTCGCATGAACGAGTCCGGCACCAGGTCTTATTTCCCCGAGCAAAAGATCACGCGCGGCCAGGCGCTCTACGCTTACACCCAAGGCTCCGCATACGCCGAGTTTGCCGAAAAGACCAAGGGTAAGCTGATGCCCGGCTACGACGCCGACTTCATCCTGGTCGACCGCAACTTGTATACCGCCGCCCCGCGCGACCTTCTGCACGCCCGCACGCTTGAAACCTTCGTCGCCGGCCGCCAGGTGTACCTCGCCGGCGTGCATCTCCAATGAAAATTTGCCCATAAACAATGTCGCCCGCTTGTATGACGCTTTCAGTTCAATCGCATCTAATTCCCAAAGGGTTCTGCGCCGGGGTGAGGATCAACGGGAGGCGCGGAAATCCTAGAGCTAGACGGGATTACCGGCATCGATAACGTGGCCTTCGCTATACTGAAGGTTGCTGCCTAGATTCCCAGCCACCGAGCTGACTCCTTTGCGAGGTTGATCAAGTTATGAAATCGCTCTTCGAACGGTGGCGTACGCGCCGCCTCGCCTCGGCGTATGTGCTGCTGGCCACGCTTACCGTGGCA
This sequence comes from Acidobacteriaceae bacterium, assembly GCA_030049955.1. The sequence continues at coordinate 5,481 of JASIJX010000203.1, read as the reverse complement.
ATTGTTGCCGGGTCCTACGCGGCACACGGGGTCCGCGGGCAGGAGACTCAGAACTCGAGCGCCGATGCTTCGCCGCTCAAGATTGTCAACGCGACCATTGAGCCGAATGACTTTACCCGCATCGCCAAGGCCGTAGGGCCGGCGGTCGTCAACATCAATACCCAAACCCTGCCCAAGCAGTCGGAGAACCACCCAGGCCACAACTTCCACGGGCGCCAGATGCCGCAGAACCCCGACGGGGATGACGACGGCGATCAGGGACAGGGTCAGGGCGAAGACAACTTCCAGGACTTTTTCAACCGCTTCTTCGGCGGACAAATTCCCGGCCAGCCTGACCAGGGCGATGACGGCAACCAGGGCGTGCAGGAGTCGCTGGGTTCGGGCTTCATCGTCGATTCCAAGGGCTACATCATCACCAACGACCACGTAGTCGACAAGGCCGACAAGATCTACGTGAAGCTTTCGACTGACCCCGACACCCAGGACCTCGGCCGTCCGGCGCGTGTCATCGGCGTGGACAAGGCCACCGATCTCGCCGTCATCAAGATCGACGCAGACAAGCCGCTGCCGACCGTAAAAATGGGTAATTCCGATCTGGCGCAGGTGGGCGACTGGGTAGTTGCCATCGGCAGCCCGTTTGCGCTCTCGCAAACCGTAACCGCCGGCATCATCTCGGCCAAGAACCGCACCATTGAGCCCGGCGCCGGCGGCCAGTTCCAGCACTTCCTGCAAACCGACGCGGCCATCAACCCCGGCAACTCCGGCGGTCCGCTGCTCGATATGAACGGCAATGTCATCGGCGTGAACACCGCCATCTACACCCAGTCGGCCGGGTACGAAGGCATCGGCTTCGCCATGCCGTCCAACACCGTCGTGTCGATCTACAACGATCTCATCGGGCCCAGCCACAAAGTGGTCCGCGGCTCCATCGGCATTCAATTCCGCGAAGGGCTCTCCGCAGCGGTCAACCGCGTCTACGGCTTCAAGCAGGGCGTGCTCGTGCAGGAGGTTCAGCCCGGCGGCCCGGCAGACAAAGCCGGCATGAAGCCGGGTGACATCATCACCAGCGTGGACGGCCGGCCGATCAAGGACGGCGACGACCTGGTCAACGAAATCGCCAGCCGCCGCCCCGGTTCGACCATCCGCCTGGGCTTCTTGCGCAACGGCAAGCAGCAGGATGCCGCTATAACCGTCGGCGACCGCGACAAGGTCTTCGCCGAGCTGAACAATCCGCAGGCGCCGCAGAACCCTGAGTCCGGCAACGACGTCGGTGAAACCAAGCTCGGCCTCGTCGTCCGGCAGGAGTCGGCGCCCACTGAGCAGAAGTTGAAGACGCCCGGCGTGGTCATCGAGTCGGTACGCACCGGCTCATTCGCCGACCTGCAGGGCCTTGAACCGGGGCTGGTTATCACCCGCGTCAACCGGCAGCCTACGGGAACCAAGGAAGAGTTCGACGCCATCGTCGGCAAGCTCAAAAGCGGCGACGACGTGGTCTTCGAGGTGATGGATCCGCGTCACCCGGAGGCAGGCATCAACGTTACCGGCGGAACATTGCAGTAACCAGCCTGCGGAGGAAAAATGAGGTCTTTTGGCGGAAGAATGAAGTAAACTTGGACGCGCTGTATTAATTTTCATGGCGTTGGCCCATTTGGGAGCCCGGCCGGCGCCATCTTCCAGCTTGGTTACTCGCAGGCCCCCGGGCAAAACCTCCGGGTTGCCGCAATGCGAGACTTCCGGTAGACTCTGCGAAGTTCCGGTTGCATTTTCTGGTTTTTGAGGTAGTGACACGTGCTTTCGTCGATACGGGCCAATCTGGCATTTCTTCTCACCGCGGGCTTACTTGCCGCGCCCGCCTTCGCTTCGCACGTTCACCGTCCACCCACCGCCGGAACCAGGCACCGGACTCACCATCTTGTTACCTCGCGCCGTTCGCACCGCATTCACGGCCAGCAATCCATCGAGCCGGAGCGTGCTACGCAAATCCAACAGGCCCTCATCCGCGAGCATTACCTCACCGGCGAGCCGACCGGCAAGTGGGATTCGGCCACGGTCGCCGCCATGCAGAAGTACCAGGCCGATAACGGCTGGCAAACCAGGCTCATGCCCGACAGCCGTGCGCTCAAAAAGCTAGGTCTCGGGCCGGATTATTCCACCGCCATCAACGCCAAAAACTCCACCTTCGCCGCTCCGCCGCCGGTAAGCACCATCCCCCCGGAGCAGGCAGCCGGTTTCGCCTCCGCCGCCGGCGTAAATCAATAAGCCTTCAGATGTAGCGCCGGTCTCCTGACCGGCTGTCCTGTGGGTTTCAAGACCCACAGGCTTTCTCACGGCAGTCCGCACCTCTTCTCGCTCCCACGGATGCTCTAATCAAAGGAGCCCGTGACCCACCACCCCTTCGACACCCTAATCCTCGGCGCAGGCGCCGCGGGCCTCATGGCCGCCATCGAAGCCGGCCGCCGTGGCCGCCGTGTCGCCGTTCTCGAGCGCGCCGACCGCCCCGGCAAAAAAATCCTCATCTCCGGCGGCGGCCGCTGCAACTTCACCAACCTGCACACCCGGCCTGACAACTTCCTCTCCGCCAATCCCCACTTCGCCAAATCCGCGCTCGCCCGTTACACGCCTGCGGACTTCATCCGGCTCGTCCAGCGCCACGGCATCGCGTACCACGAAAAAACTCTCGGCCAGCTCTTTTGCGACGGCTCCGCGCAGCAGATCGTCGACATGCTCATGCGCGAATGCGCCGCCGCCGGCGTGCGCGTGTTGCTATCGAAGAACGTCAACGAGGTGCGCCGCGACGATTCCTCCGGCGTGTTTACGGTCATCGCCGACAATGACGCATTCACAGCCCCCGCGCTCATCATCGCCACCGGCGGCCTGTCGATTCCCAAGATGGGCGCTACCAGCTTCGGCTACGACCTCGCCCGCCAGTTTGCGATTCCCATCGAGCCCTGCCGCCCCGCGCTCGTCCCGCTCACGCTTTCCGCCTCTGAGCTAACCAATTACGCGGACCTCGCCGGCATTTCCGCACCGGTTATCGCCTCCTGCGGCAAGCGCAGCTTTCAGGAAGGTATGGTCTTCACTCATCGCGGTCTGAGCGGTCCTTCCATCCTGCAGATCTCGTCTTATTGGAAGAAGCCCGAAGCCATCCGTCTCGACTGGTCGCCCGGCCGGCAACTGCTCGCGCCCTTGCGCGAACCCAACGCCCGCCGCGACATGGCTGCCGCAAAGACCGCACTCCGCGCTCATCTGCCCACTCGCCTCGCCGACCGCCTCCTCGAAGCCGCCGCGCCAGCAAGCTGGACCAATCACGCCGCCAATCATGTCCTTGATGAGCTCGAGCGCCGCCTTCACTCCTGGCCCTTCATGCCCAGCGGCACCGAAGGCTACGACAAAGCCGAAGTAACAGCCGGCGGCGTAAGCACCAGCGCGCTCTCCGCGCAGTCCATGGAGTGCCGCACCGTCCGCGGTCTCTATTTCATCGGAGAAGTCGTCGACGTCACCGGCCATCTCGGCGGCTTCAACTTCCAGTGGGCCTGGGCCTCCGCCGCAGCCACCGGCCGCGCCATTTAATAGAGCCGGTAACGCACCCCGGAATCGGCACATTCAGACGAAAGGCATTGGCAAATTTGCGTGCCTCGTACCTATCGGAACAACTGCGGCGCAAATGCAGCAAGATTGCGGCGCCACACCATCCAGGTATGATTACCCGGTGTTTCGACATAGGTATGCCTGATGTCCTGGGACGTGAGCCACTTGTCAAAATCCTGATTGATGCCAAGCAATCCGTCATCCGTGCCGCATGCCACCCAAAGCAGACGTAGCCTTGCATTGACGGAGGAGTTCAGCTCTGGAAACTCCTGGTTGAAGTTCTCGCGCAATCCACCGGAGCTGAACATGCCAATCCATCCAAATCGGTCGAGATTGTTCAGGCCAATGACAGCTGATTGCGCTGCACCCATGGATAGGCCTGCTAGAGCCGTCGAGTCGCGATCGGTCAGCACATTGAAATCATGCGCGACTTGTGGCATCACCTCATTGAAGAGCGACTCTTTGAAGCGCTCGAAGTTGCGCGCGCGCAACGCGTCGTTCCAGTACGCGTTGGGCTTGAGAATGTCTGCGCCGCCATAGCCGGTGGGCATCACGACGATCATTGGCTTGGCCTTGCCTTCGTCGATTAGGTGGTCGAGGATACGATTCGCGAAGGCGACTTCCAGCCAACTGCTCGATTTCTGTCCAAAGCCATGCAGGAGATAAAGAACCGGATATTTGGTGGCCACGCGCGAATCGTAGCCCGGCGGCGTATAGACGTAGAAGTCGCGATCGTCGTCCACCGCAGCCGAGTGAAACGAATAATGATGAATCACCCCATGCGGGATGTCGCTGATTTCCCAAGGCAGCGACGGCGGTCCGGGGACGTGAACCATCGTTTCGCTTTGCAGCAGGTTCGGAAGCAGCAATGAGTTTGAGGGATCGATGACAGGAATCCCGGTGTCCTGGAAGATGTACCCGTAGTAATCGGGCGCAAGTGGCTTGGTCGTCAGGCTCCATACTCCCAAACTATCCTTCTGCATGATGACCGGCTGTTCGCCTTCGATCTGCACGAACATCTCCAGCGAAGACGGCCGAAAAGCGCGGAAGGTGACGCTTCCGTCAGCATGCACCTCAGGCGACACAAGCGGCCCCGGAACCGGCGGCAGGTCTGCGCTACCCGTGTCATCGACTGTGGCAAACCACTTGCCGGAAGGATTGTGATTGTTCCAGTGCCCCGGCCACGACCATGTTCCGATGCCGGTGATGCTCTTTCCCCGTAAGGTTCCGGTGTAGAGTGCAGTCAGCCCAGCAGACGCGCTGCTCGGCAATTCCGTGCGGCGGATGACAATCCCGTCAGTGTCGAACTTCAAGACTTCGAGTTTGAACGCGGCTCCGTTGCGGCAGTGCGATTCGCCCTCCTGACCGTGAAAGGTCCATCGGCAACCCCCTTGGCGGCCCGGCGCGCATTGATCTGCTTCGCACTCGATCATCGACGCGGGAATGGCAAGCGCTTTGACAGGCGGAGGCGCCGGAATCGCCGTATGGATCTCCGCAGCCCAGCGGCCGGCCGGATGCTGGTCGTTCCAGTGCCCGTTCCATGACCACACAACCGTGCCTTCGACATGATCGCCGTGAAGGGTTCCTTTGTAGACTGCGGTCAGGCCGTAAGACGCACTATTGGGAAGATCGATGCGGCGAATCTCCACGCCCCCTTCATCGAAGCGCTCGATGACTACCCTTGCCTCAGCGCCATCGTTCCAATTCGCGGTTCCCAGAATCCCATTGAAGTTCCATGTGCCGCGGATGCCCGCACCGGAAGTGCACTGCTCTCCCATGCACTCGGTTTCAACCAAGACGGGCGAGAGCTTTGCGCTGGATTCTGAAGCCTGTACTTGAAACTGCGCGGAGGTGGGTACCGGCCCGATGATGGCAATCGAAAGAAGCACGAAC
>JASIJX010000202.1 GCA_030049955.1 Acidobacteriaceae bacterium | reverse complement strand
CATCAGCGAGCTTGTTAGTGTAGCGCAGCTTTCTCTGAGTTCAGATAGCCGCCGTCGGGGGTGTGGAGAAGTGGGAAGCGCGTAGCGGTTTCCACTTCTCCATGCCCCAGGCTCCTTGCCAGCCAGGCCTCGGCGCCGGTGGCCTGTAGCCAGCGAGGAGTGCGGTCTGATGGTGTTGTAGTGGACACGCCAACGCCCAGCCAGCACACGAAACTCCATCATCGCGTAGAAGATCTCACCATTGAGGAACTCATCTCTGAGTTTCGAATTGAAACTCTCGCAGTAGCCGTTCTCCCACGGAGATCCGGGTTCGATATACAACGTCTTTAGCTCCTGTCTTTCCTAGCCACTTGCGCAGGTCCCTGGCTACGAACTCTGGCCCGTTGTCCGAGCGAAGATGTTCAGGAACATCCTTCATGACCATGACGTCAGCCAGCGCTGAGATCACCCTGGACGAAGACCAGCGCCGTTCCGCACGCACCAGCAGGGATTCGCGAGCGTGCTCGTCGATCAGGTTGAGGATGCGCACACTGCGGCCATCGTGAGTCCGCGAACTCAGTAGGGCCGAGCATCAGCGCCGTGCGGCGTTACTGCCGTTGGGTTCTGAGGTGACTTGTGCTCCTCCGGGATTGTCGACATCCCCTGCATAAAGAAGAAGGTATGAAATCTTGAGTCAGGACGGTAGCCATACTGGACGGGAATTTAAAGGCACGCAGTCGACGGCGGCGGCGGCGGTCATATTTTTCTCTGAAATGAGAACCCTGTGAGGTATCAGATTTGCGGATGTTTGTCTCTTGATTCTCACGCTTGCTGTTGGTATCGCACTCATAAAGCGGAAGTTATGGCAGCGCTTGCGAACGCCAATCATAAGCAGGGATGGCCGGTTCTTCGTTAAATTAGAGCAAGCCTATGACGATTCTGGCCTGAAAATGGCGACTGAGGAGCGGCCCTCTGACCGTATACCCTCTGACCATTTACATATATATGAGGGCGACGATCTTCCCAAGTCATGCCGACGGCCGTTCAATGTGAGTCTTGCAGAATCCGGCCACGCCCCAAAGTCATGTTGAAGATCGAAGAGGTCCAGCGCGTCGAGCCAGTTCTCCTCGAAGATGGCAAAGAACCTGTCATCGGCCACAAAGGAACCTTTGACAACGGGACTACACGTTTTGTGAACGCCGCCTATCTCGACGAGTAGTGTCCACCGTCGGCTCCCGCTGGAAAAATCAAATCCAGCGGTCCACGATACTTCACATATAGCCGAGAACCATGATCGCCTTGATATCGGTGAGCGGTTTAGATTTTATGCTCGTTATTTCCTTTGCGATTTCAGCTTGTCTAGATAACCAGCCCAGGCTTGCATCATCAGTCGGCGCTCAGGGAGGAAAGTCGCGCGGTTGTAGGCGCGGTCGTTCGGATCGATCACCTGGTGCCCAAGTTCGTGTTCTATCAGATCTTCGCGTATATGAAGTTCCTGAGCCAGAATCGTTCGCGCGGTAGCCCGAAAGCCATGACCGCACGCGGGCAGCAAAACCCCTCGCAAAGATAGCCAGTCGAAGTTTGTTGCCACGGACAAGCCCTACAAAAGGCTGCCCCCAGGTCATATGCGCTGTCAAAAAGACGGGGCGAGACGGGGTAATGCAGAAGTAACTATAAAAATGAGTAAGTTACATCGAAGTTGGGATGGGAGGCGGCGGGGTGAGATTAAAGTGTGGTGGCCAGGGACGGGATTGAACCGCCGACGCCGGCCTTTTCAGGGCCGCGCACTACCACTGAGCTACCTGGCCTCAGTGCAAACTTTGCGTTGCAATTCCTGTGCGGATTCCGGATAGAGCCGGCGAGAGAAGACCACGAACAGTGCGCTGCAACCACTGGAAAGCAGTATACCAACTCCCTGTTGAGCCAGCCAAACTGCATCCGTAATGCAGGGCCGATCCAGCGATCGCAGCGCGGGTTTTCAACCGGGGGTCGCGGGCATCTCGACTCCCACGCGCCATTTCTTCGCCGTACTACACTGGATGGCAACCATGACGAGACCTCGTGCCGTTGCCCTCTGGCTCCTTGCCGCCGTGTTAGCTATTTGCGTCTCCACGCGCTGCCTGAAGGCCCAGGCCGCTGCCGCAACCCAGCTCGACGAGGCACGCGCCGCCCACGCCTATGAGGACGCATTGCGCGAAGGCCCTCCCGCAGTCCGTGCCTTTCTTACCGATTTTCCCAAGGGAGCCGACCTCCATGTCCACCTCTCAGGTGCCGTCTACGCCGAAACCTTCATCCGTGATGCCGCAGCCGACGGCCTCTGCGTCGATACTGTGCTGGTGAAGTTCGCGCAGCCGCCCTGCGCCGGCAACCTGATTCCCGCCAAAAATCTGACCGGAGATATCACCGCCGCCGATCAGTCCCTTTACGACAAGCTGATCGACGCATTTTCCCTGCGCAGCTTTGTGCCTTATGCGGAGTGGAGCGGACATGACCAGTTTTTCGCCACCTTCGACCGCATCGACGGCTTGAAAAATCACACCGGCGAGTGGGTGGACGAGGTGGCTTCACGAGCCGCCGAGCAGAACCAGCAGTATCTGGAACTCATGCTGTCGTCGCCTTCTTCGCATGCCGCACAGATCGCCAACGCCCTCGGCTGGAACGATGATCTCGAACGGGGCGACCGCCAGGCCTTCGCGCATTTCCGCCAGCAACTGCTCGACCGCGGCCTGCGCGACGAAGTCGCTGCCGACCGCCAGTATGTGCGCACCGCCGAGGCCGAGCGCCGCCGCCTGGAGCACTGCGGCACGGCGCAGGCAACGCCTGCATGCCAGGTCGAGATTCGCTACATCTACCAGGTGCTGCGCGGTCACCCACCGGAGCAGGTTTTCGCACAAACGCTGCTCGGCTTCGAAACCGTCGAAAAAAGCATCGAAGAGCACGATCCTGGATTCGTCGGCATCAATTTCGTTCAGCCCGAAGACGGACTTATCTCCATGCGCGATTACACCCTGCACATGAAGATTGTGGGCTATCTTCACTCCATCTATCCGCGCGTCCACATCACGCTGCATGCCGGCGAGCTGACCTTGGGGCTGGTGCCGCCGGAAGGTCTGCGTTTCCACATTCGCCAGGCCGTTAAGATAGCCCATGCGGAGCGCATCGGTCACGGCGTCGACGTGATGGACGAAGACAACGCCGAAGCTCTGTTGCGCGAAATGGCCGAAGGCCACGTCATGGTCGAGATCAATCTCACTTCGAATGAAGGCATCCTCGGCGTCTCCGGCGATCGTCATCCGTTTCCCATCTATCGCGCCGCGCATGTGCCCGTGGCGCTTTCGACCGACGATGAAGGCGTGAGCCGCATCGATATTACTCACGAATACCAACGCGCCACGCTCGATTATCACCTAAGCTACGAGGACCTCAAACAGCTCGCACGTACCGGCATGGAGCACAGCTTCCTGCCCGGCGACAGCCTCTGGGCAGAGGAGGATTTCTTCAGCGTGCCTGTGGCCGCTTGCCGCGGCCAGATTCTGGGGGGCGACAATCCCACTCCCCTTTGCAAGACATTCCTCGATGGCAGCGAGAGGGCCGCCGCGCAATGGGAGCTGGAGCGGCGCTTTCGCGCCTTTGAAGCGAAGTTCTAAAGGCTCAGGTCCAGTTCGGAGGCGATGCACAGGCCGTTGCCTCGCTCGCGGCGCAGTTCAAAGCCCTTTCCCAATAAAGGGGAGAGGCGCGCTCCCGAGTGAGCGATGATGATATATCAAAAACGAATGTAACTTGTCAGAAGCCCTTAACCGATCAACATCCTGGCGTTCCAAATGGGTAAAACAACGTCCTGACTTACTATAAATCGTTTTATCTATTAGGCTTACGATTTAGTCTGAAGACCGCCGAAAAATTTATCACTTTTCCCCTTGACAATCTACCGGAAGTGACATAGCGTTATTCACGCTGTAAATGTGATATATCACAATTTGCCTGTTTGTGATGTATCACTCCCCCACCTGCATGCGATGTATCACTTCACCCCTCACGTTTTTCTGCGAAATGATCTTGTTCCCTAGGTGTTTCGAGGGAGCGACACGAGAGAACGTTCAAATCAAAGAACGCAGATCACATGTGTGAAAGCAAATCTCAAATTTAAGGACACGGAGGGTTTTGTGAGAAACAAATCTATTTTCTCTCTCAGCATGCTAGCGACCCTGTTGATTCTTGCATCTGGTTCGCTAGCTCTGAGCCAATGCGTAACATCTAGCGACACAGGTTCCTGTCCATCAAGCGGGGCGTACGCCGCGAGCTCGTATATCACCGAGAGCAACGGTTATAACACCTACGTCGAAAATGACGTAACGGGTGGGTATGGAGTCTCCCCTGTATCTCAGACGCTGACCTCGAACAGCCCCGAGAGCTGGTCCGTGTCGGCCGACTTCGGGACCAGCACGCACCAGATGTCGTACCCCAACACCGACCAGAACTATAACGGCGAGGCGGTGAGCAGCTTCACGAACATCGTCGGGTCCTTCAATGAGACCACGCCCCACAACTCCGACACCGAGGAAGAGGTGGGCTTCTTTATCTATCTGAACAATTACGGCAACGAGATCGAGATCCAGCACGACATGGTGAACACCTCGCAGTGCAATGGCACCACCCCGGTCGCCACGGACGTCTCCTTCGGTGGGTCGTACGGCGTTCCGACCGAGTCTTGGGACCTGTGCTACACCGGCTCGATGTATTACTGGCAGCTCGTCAGCAACGGTGATAGCACTTGGGGTGAATCCACCGGGAGCGTGGAGCTCATTGCCATGATCAAGTACCTGGAGACCAACGGGTACCTGCCGAGCAGCAGCACGATGACCGTGGTCGATTACGGCTTCATGATCTACACCACCACGTCGACACAAGAGACCTTCACACTTAACAGCTACTCGTTGATCAACAACGCTTCGTCGAGCAGCCCGACGATCTCGCTTTCTCCGACCAGCCTCAGCTTCAGCGCAATGGAGGAAGGCTCGAATCCGTCCGCGCA
>JASIJX010000201.1 GCA_030049955.1 Acidobacteriaceae bacterium | reverse complement strand
CAATGTCCAGGACGGCGACCTGGGCACAATCACAGTTGACGTACCAACGGCCCAGGGTGTGGATGTTTATTTATTTGCAGGGCCGGAGATGCTCGATGCCGTGAAGCGCTACAACGTCTTTTCCGGCGGTGGCAACGTGCCGCCGGAGTGGGGGCTCGGGTTCTGGTACCGGATGGATGCGCGTGCAACTCAGCAGAGCGCACTGGCCATGGCTCGAGAGTTTCGTGAGGGCAAGATTCCTTGCGATGTGCTCGGCTTGGAGCCTGGATGGCAGACCCACGCATACTCCTGCACCTTCGTTTGGAACAACGACAGGTTTCCCGATCCTCGGGGATTCCTGCGTGCGACGGAAGATTTAAATCTAAAGGTGAATCTATGGGAGCACGCTTACACGCATCCGGCGTCACCGATATTTTCGGCGATCGAACCGCACTCGGCCGACTATGGCGTGTGGGGCGGCTTGGTTCCGGATTTTGCTGGGGAGCCGGCGCGCGAGGCGTTCAGCGCATACCACGGTAAGACCTTCCTCGACCTGGGCATAAGCGGATTCAAGCTCGACGAGTGCGACAACTCCGATTTTACCGGCGGGTGGTCGTTCCCCGAATGCAGCCGATTCCCAACGGGCGTGGACGGCGAGCAAATGCACAGCGTCTTCGGTCTGCGGTACCAGATGGCAATCTGGGAGGAGTTTCGCAAGCGGAGCCAACCGACCTACAACCTTGTCCGCTCCAGCGGAGCATTAGCGACGCCCTATCCGTTCGTCCTCTACAGCGACCTCTACGTGCACAGGGATTTTATTCGCGCACTGGCAAACTCAGGCTTCAGCGGATTGCTCTGGTGCCCTGAGGTGCGGGACGCCGTAAGCGAGGAAGATCTGATTCGCCGATTGCAAAGCGTGGTATTCTCTCCGCTCGCCATGGTTAATGGCTGGTACATCAAGAATCCTCCGTGGAAGCAGTTGAACCGGCAACTGAACAACGCGGATCAATTGCTTGACGGCTGGGAGAAACTCGAGGCGCGGTGCCGCGAGATTATCGGTTGGCGTATGCAGTTAGTACCCTATCTTACAGCGGCCTTTCAGCGCTACGCCGATGACGGTACACCGCCTTTCCGCGCGCTGGTATTGGATGCTCCAAAAGAAGTCAGACTTCATACAGTCGATGATCAGTACATGATCGGTGACAGGATGATGGTCGCACCAATCTTTGTTGAGGAGCCTGACAGTCAACCCTGCAGCCAGATGATGCGCAGAAGTCCGGATGGTGGACGCATCGTTGTGCTGCCGGAAGGTACCTGGCATGACTTCTGGACCGGAGAGGCGTTGGAAGGCGGCAAAGAGATTACGGTGCCTGCGGCGACGGAAAAGATCCCAGTGTATGTCAAGAGCGGCAGCATCGTACCTTGGGCAGATGTCGGTTTGTTTGCCGGTGCACCGGAAACGCGGCGGCTCACGGCGCGCGTGTATGGCGATGGGGCCTTGCCTTTCACCATACGTGTAGGAGGGGAAATGATGCAACTTACTTGGAGCGGCGGAAAGGGCAACGTGGAAGGCGTGCATGGAGGTTACGACGTATACGCATGGAAGCAAATTGACTGACACGATTGGAATCGCGACGGCCAGAGATCGAAGTTCGTATAAATGATTTCTGTAAAACTCATACGACTGAACCGATCATGTTATTGACCATCAAAAAAGGAAGTTTGCGCCAAGGAGGATCAGGGATGACAGAAAGCGTCAAGGTGAAGCTCACGCGGAGAGCATTTGTCTGGCAATCATTTCTCGCAATAAACTCATTTCATCTATTCCCCATGTTTGCCGAGACGTTGGGAGACCTTTCTAGGCTAAACCTGAAAGTCTACGATGCTGAAACCGGTCAAATTACTCCTAGTTCGGTGGCCATTCGCACATCGGATGGGGAGTTGCTCACTCAAAATCCAGGCTATAACCGTGGTTTTCGTTGCCCGGGAGAATTTAGGGCCGCTCTGCCTCCGGGAACAACGACGATCACTATCACGAAAGGTTTCGACTTTCAGGCGCAGGTAAAGCAGCTCTCGCTGGCGCCGGGCGCCGATACCGAATGCGTCATTTACCTGAAGCGCGTCTCGCCCTTGAGTCGAGAAGGATGGGTGTGCGGCGATAGTCATGTGCATATGTTGCACGACCATGGTGGTATTCTCGTAGATTTCCCCTATCTTGCCCTCAGTGCCCGAGCCGAGGCCCTCGATTATATGGGTGTGACACAGTATTGGAATGTCACCCCGGCAACGCCGGCAGTGCTTTCCAAGAAATGCGCGGAGGTTTCTACTCCCGATTGCATGCTCCATTGGAACCTGGAAGCTCCCAAAAACTATTGGCGCGGCGATGATTCCCATTGCATGGGGCACTGCTGGACGATCGCCCTCCCGGACACGTTGCCCGACGGCAAAGACCCGATCGCCGAATTGCTCGCGATGAGTGCTTGGGATTATGAAACAGAGAAGCCGCCGACTCCCAACTTTGAAAGCCATGCACTGATTCACTCCGTCGGCGGATTGACCGTTTACACGCATCCGCTCCGATTTTGGCGCGGGGCATCGGGCGGCCAGAATGGCTTCCCAATCGAGCAGGACAAGTTTATTTCCAACATGGGCCAGGAGCTGCCCTTCGACACGATAGCTGGACCAACCTACGACGGCATTGACATACTGATGCAGACAGGAGAGCATCTGGTGAACGAATTGGGGGAGCAACTCTGGTTCATGCTTCTGAACCACGGCTATCGGCTCCCCGCCACTGCCTCGTCGGACGCGACCTTCAACAACCCCGGGCGAGCCGTTCCAGGCGCGGTGCGCGTCTACACGAAGGTGAACGGAGCTCTCACCATTGACAAGCTCGCTGCCGGACTCCGCGCGGGGCACAACTTTGTGACGAGCGGCCCGCTCCTGGACTTTACCATCGACGGCCAAGGCGTCGGAACGGTCTTCCCTGTGGGAAGTGCCGGCAAGCGCCGTGGACATGTGCGCGCCTGGGCGAGCGGTGCGCCGGATGAGCATCTCACCAAAATTACCATTCTGCGCGGAGGCGAGCTTTACAAGAGCTACGAGGTTGCGGGAAACGCCTCTTTTTACGAGGCGTCTTTCGACATCGAGGAGACGGCAACCACATGGTACGTCGTTAAATGCCACGGTCTGAAACCGGAGCAGGTGGCCACCTCGAATCCCATCTACTTTGAATCTTCCGATTACCAGCCGCCGCAGCCCACCCGCGCTTCGGTTACATGCACGATGAAAGACAAGGTTTCGGGAGAGCCGTTGAACGGCAGCTATGAGATTGTGCAGATGGTGGGCAGAGAACCACACACGCTAGACAGCGGACCGGTGGTGGAGGGAAAAGCGGCCTTTTCCGCGCCTGCCACGGCGCGCATTCGGGTAAAAGCCTCTGGGTACACCTCCCAAATGAAAAGCATCTTTATGGACACCCCGGCGTTGCTGGGACTTACCATCGACATTCAGCCGCATCAGATCCTAGATTGGGCTACGTATGAGGAGATACGCCGCATCCTCGGCAAAATTAGCTTGGATTTCGCGTTGCAGAAGGCCTGACGGCGGTAAAGCAGAGCAAGCTTCGCGACACTTTACTTGATCAACGTTCAGCGGTCACCTCACAATTAAAGGCGCTGTGCTGGACAAATGTTTGTGACCTGACCAGCCCCCATTTTCCGCAAGGTGCTAATACTTAGCCAGCAGCAGCCGTAGCTGCGGGAAAGTTGGAAACGCCATCGGCGTTTTCAAAGTGGGCGGAGCCCACGTCTTTTTCATAGCTTGCTTCAGCGGCGAATTCCGCCGGCGTCAGATACTTCAAGCTGCTGTGAGGCCATTGTTCGTTGTAGTCACGGCGCCAGAGTGTAATCTTCCTTCTAGCGTCGAACAGTTTCTGGAACCAGCTTACCCGCAAGCACTCTCGCGGAACCGTTCATGAAAGCTCTCCACATGCGCATTCTGCGCGGGCTTGCCGGGTCGAATATGCACGAGCTCGATCTTCCGCTCAATGGCCCAGGCGAGAAAGTGACGGCTGGTCATCTCCGGGCCGTTATCACAGCGTATCGCGATCGGTACTCCTCGCTCGGCAATGATCTCGTCCAGCACACGCGTCACTCTGCGGCTGGCAAAGCTCGTATCCATCTCCAGCGCCAAACACTCCCGTGTAAACGCATCGACCACGCTTCAACACCAGCTTTTCCAGACTCAGTTCGCCAACCGACGCTTCGGCTCCCCGTTCTCCTGTTCTAAATCCTTCAACCGCTGGCCTGGTCCGCCTGTAGACCCCCATATTCCTTGCGCCACCGGTAGTAAGTCTGCTCCACAATCCCCGCTTCGCGGCAGGCTTGATCCGTCGACTTCCTGTTCGCGACCGCAACTTCGATCTGCCTCAGCAGGTTGACCGCCTGTCCAGCTTGATACTTCTTCCCTCGTGCCATATGCACTCCAGGTTGGTCAATCTCCGCCGCCTTCACTTTTTATCGGCACATGCCCGGAGCAGCTTTCTTCAGCCTCGTTTTCTTTCGCCGGTTTCGTTTTACACTTGCTGCCTTAAACCAGAGAAACCCGACACCGAGAAACGGCAAAAGAAACAACAAAAGATTCAATCGCCCCAGCAAAGTAGGAGTAACGGGAACATCGACATCGGTTTCACCGGTCACCTGTGCGCTCGAGAGCAGAACGCGGATCCTCCACGTCTCCTCTTTATCGAACGGAACGACCGTCTTGAATTCCACCCGGTCACGAAGCTTCTCACGCCAGGCATCATATGTCTTTTCCGGCAATCGGCCGCTGACCGGCTGGACTGCCACCTGAACTCTCATGCCGGCGGGAACCGAGCTTCCCTTCGGCGGGTTGATGATAACGAAGAAACTTCCGAGACCGACATCAGGATTGCTCCAGACATCTACACTGAGCGGTCCGATTTTTCGGTTCTCCATAATCGGATACGGCGGTCCGATGTGCGCCCACGCCTTCGCGGTTGCCCCCAGCACCAGCAGGACGGCCAACAGCAGCGCTAGCCGCGGAACGGCATTTCCTGACCGTTTATTCACTTCGGGCATCGCAATGGAGATCATGACTGTGTGTATGCTTGCATCTATCCGGCCATCATGGTGGCGCGCATATCCATCGGTTGGGTCATCAGCCAAATCGAAGCGACAAACAACACCAGGCACACTACAGCCCAGGGCGTGAATGCGCGGATGGGATGCTGTTCAGAATCCAACTCGGCAAGGCGCCATGCAACCAACAGAGACCCCGCTAACCCCAGTATCAGGAAGCCGAACTCCAGTGGCTCGACCACATATTTCGGAAGGCCGACGAGAGTCCAACGCGGATCGCCAAGAACAGGCCAGCCCAGCTCAGCCAGAGCATTCTGCGTTACCGGAACAATCGTGTACAGGCCGGTGAAAAAGTGGAATCCGTAGTGTGCGAGCCACATGCCGAATCCAATCGGCACCAGCGAATAGGCATAGCGAACCATAAGCGGAAGCAATGCGTCTTTCACGCCAGCCCAGGCGCGGGTCAACCATGCAGCCAGCCCAAGCAGAACCGCTGGCTCAACAATGAGAAATATACCGAACAGCAAACCCAGGACGGGGGCCTCGCTGCTGACATGCAGCAGATGACCCAGCCAGGCTTCTACCACATACACCGGACTGACCATTCCAAAGGCATTCATCAGTGCGCCAAAGCAGAAGACGATTGCGAGAGCGCCGATGTCCTTGCGCTGCGAGAAGAATCCCACGCCTGAGCGATGAGCATCGGTCATCAATTCTTCAGCCGGCAGGCGGCCAAGTATGCCCACGTTGTCGTGGGGGCAAGCGTGCACGCAATCCAGACAGAAGGTGCAGTCCATATTGCCCACTTTCGCAGGCTGAAACAAAGCAAGTTCACAGCCGCGTTGAAGGATGACCAGGTCGGAAGATGCTTTACGGGTTCCGCGAATACAGTCCTTGCTATGGCACGAATCGCAGACCCCATGGTCGCGCACGCCAACCTCCAGCGGCGAAGCTGTTGCAGCAATGAAATTGAACTGTCCGATGGGGCAGATGAATTTGCAGAAGGTGGCGTGCTTGAAGAGGCCATCGATGATCAGCACAAGGGCGAAATACCCGACGATAATCCAGGCAGTCAGCCACGGAGATGACCACAAGCTGAACAGCTCATAGGAGAAGAGGATTAAAGCGAAAAGTCCGACAGGAATCCATTTGTTGCGCAGCGGACGCGGCCAGTTGAAATGCGGGTGGACCCAGCGACGCATGAAATTGCGTGCCAGCATAAAGGGACAGGCAAAACAGAAAAAATTTCCCGCACACAGCAAAACAAGAATCAAGGCTCCTCGGAAATGGACCCAGGTAAGAACCGTGGCGAGGTTTTTGGGAGAGAGTGAAGGCCCAAGGAGCCCTTGCAGGATCATGACGATACTGATGAACAGCAGTGGGATCTGGGGCAAGGTACGCGAATGACGCCAGCGCAGAAAACGTCCAACTATAGGAACATGCAATAAATCAAACGGCGGATCCTCAAAAAATTCTTCCTCGTCGAGAGGGGGCTCCTCTGCGGACGTTGCATAGCCAGCGGAAATTTTCGTCAATTGGGCACAACTCCCCTCACGTCTATTTGCCGTTCGATCTTCCTGCCGTTCTCGAGACGAATATGTAAGAGCACAACCCAGTCACCGGGCATGTTGAAGTCGAGGTGGGTCTGATAGCTGCCTGGGGTCGTCTCACTGGCATCTCCAAAGACGGGAGCCATACCGGGATGAGACATATCCCCTTCCACATTAACCTGAGCGTTAGAAATCGGAATCCCTGATGGCTCTGCCAGCTGGATCGTAATTGAAGAATTACCCTGCCGAACAGGCTGTGGCATTATCTTCAGGTGGACGGAAACGTCCTGGTTCGGCGCTGTTGATTTATGACAGGCTGTAAGGTTAGCCGCGGAAAGGCAGGCAAAGACAAGGAACGCGCCATAGCACACCGGAACGGCTATACCACCGCTCCAGTGAACAAGCCTTCTCATTAGATTGATACCTCGATACAGCTAGCATATGCGTGGATATCAGGCGATGCTGGCCTCTTCCTCGGTTTCGGTATTGTGCCAGGAACAGGTGCAAGTTGCCCGGGGCGTCTCTCCTTCTAGAGGGAACATGTGATAGTACATGCCAACCACCATCGGGATGAAAACAATGGTGTTGTAGAAAAGATGGAGTTGTACGCGAGGAATCAGCAATTGCAGCACGCTGAAGGGCACCGGCTTGCCCCAGAAGTTGTGGTGCGTGATGGCCTGAGTGAGGAGCAGCAAGTGCTCGATGTGATGCCAGAACTGAATCCAGAATGCGATCATCCACCACACGTAGCTCCGGCCAGTGAAGCCCTTCCGTAAGACCCACAGGCCGATCAGCATGACCACTGCGTATCCATAATGCAGCCATTCAGACCGGATCAGCCACGGATACCAGAGTCCCAGGATGCCGTTCGCCTTGGGCGCCGGCCAACCCATTACCCAGATCTGATAGGCCTGGGCTAGGTGCTCACCCCAGTGCCCCAGCACAATGACCATAAACAGTTGTAATGCTCGTTCATGCCATTGAGTATTGAGCTTCTCATAAAAGCTTGGGCGGGAAACCCCCATCATATCGGCGTGCGCAATACTTGAGGTGGCCATCCGTTTTCTCCCCTTCTTGCGTTGAGTTCTGAATAGGAATCCAAGTGTAATCAATACGCTTCCATGAAGTCTTCATTGGAAAGTTGGATGAATAGCTCCATCTTTTGATGGACACCTAGGAGCCCCGAAGAACTAGGAGCCCCGAAGAAGTTGTAGAAAAAATGCTCGCGCGTACTTTGTACGAGATACCGGTGCGGCCTCGATGGCTGCAGCCATTGCCGTGCTTCAGGTTGACAGCCGTTATACCTATATTGCTGCCTGAATTGCCGGAAAACCTGCGCAACAGTAAGGACATCTTCATCGAAAGTTCGATCTGAACACCCATCTTAAGATGGTTGTTAGCCCGGACGGTACCCAGATAAAGTGATTGGCACGATTCTCTTCCGAGATGGACGATGACGCAAGCGAGGACGTAACCGTCAATCGCAAAGTCTCGCCCCGTTTTTCTGTAGCCGGTCTCCAGCTTCAAGACAAAGGATCATTGAATGAAATTGATCGTGCGCACGTTAATTCTTTTTGCCCTGGCCATGTGGATTGGTGGAGTTCTGTTCTTTCCAATAGTTGTTTCTGAGGTCCTCCGCTCAGGCGCAAACCCGCACATCACAGGCACAATCATCGGAAGAGGTTTCCATGATTTGCATTATGAAGGGATCTGGGTAGGGATCGCCTTTTTGATTCTGCTTTACGCGGCCCATAAATTCAGGGCGCTTCCGCGCAGCGTGCTTCCACTGACCGTGGTTGCGGTCGGTCTGCTGGTGCTGACCGGGTTTTCACAGTTCTGGATCGCACCTCGGATAGAACACGCCCGCTTGGCGGCAGAAGGCGCGGTCCGCAATGCTCCTCCAAATGACCCAAACCAGGAGCCCCTCCAGAAACTGCGCTATGCTTCAGAGCTGTTGGAAATAGCGCTTGCTGTTGGCGGAATCACCTTGATGGCCTTACTTGCCTGGAATTTTCCAGCCGAACCTCGGACTCAGTACTCTGCCAGCAGCAAAGAGTACGGTACCGATGCCGGCGCTATCCATTGCCTTCAACCAACACACGAGAAAAGCTAAAAGAGAAACAAAGCTTCAAATTGCAGTTGGTCTGCTTCGCTCAGCGGAGATTGCGTTGCGACCTGCTTCAATTTGGAAAAGTCATCGCGTGCGAATTATCTGCCCGCTATGAACCTCTAGGAAGCCGATCCACCCATTCAGGACACCATGCGGATGCCAACGGCTTGCTCGTTGTTTCCGCAGTCGAAGTTATGATAGCCGCCCGTCGGGCCCGATCCCGGCGCGCGATACGGGACTTACCCCAATGTCCAAGTTGGCGCCATGGTATTGCTTTCGGAACTTATCTCCGATCCACGCCTTAGAAGGCGAACTTAATCGCGCCCTGCAGAATGCGAGGCGATGCTGCGCTGATTACATTGCCAAAAGTCGAGCTGCCGATATTGCCGTCGACAGCCTGCGGGCCAAAGAACTGGGTATGGTTGAAGACGTTGAATGCCTCCACGCGGAACAGCAAACTTTTCGTGTCCGTGAAACGTAGCGTTCTGGCGATCGACGTATCGTAGTTGTCCTGCCCGGGACCGTAGAAGAAACGCCGCTTCGAGGTGCCCGGGCTTCCCAGCGCATTCATGCTGAACGCCGCAGTGTTGAAGTAGCTGTTTCCGTTGTTGCGCGGATTCGTGCTCAGTTCGAGCGGACCGCCGTCATAGTCGGGCTCGTCGATGCTTGAGTTGTTCACTCCATTCGGATTGGTCCCGATCAGTGAGTTGTCGCCGTTATTGATCATCGTGACTGGGAAGCCAGTCGAGAAATGGGTGATACCTGAAAGCGACCAGCCTTTGGTCAGGCGGGTGGGACGGAAAAGCTGATCGAAAGGCAACTGATAATCGTAGCTGACGACAAAGTTTTGCTTAATGTCGTAGGAAGAGATGGCGTAGCTCAGCGCAGGATTGAACGGATTGACCTCTTCGCCAATATTCGACGAAAGGTCGAGTGATTTGCCGTAGGTGTAGGAGGCATCGAACTCAAGCCTGCCAGAGGTGTGCCGCGCGCTAAGCTCAAGCGCGTTGTAGTTGGCGCGGCCGATGTTCGATTGGAGTGCATTGCTTCCGAAGTTGGGGCCGAGCTGTTGACGGGTTCCGTTCACACTGCCGCCTGCGGCCGGATAGTAGACCGTATCTTCGCCGTAAGGCCCGCAGGTCAGCGTTCCGAAGATCACATCGCTTGGCTGGCTGAGGCTAAGGCAGAGAGCAGGATTCCCTGGATTTTCTGCAATCAACACGCGCTCACGGTGTGTGGAAGAGCCGATATAGGTCGCGTCGAGGACGGTCTTCGGTCCGACTTGGCGCTCGATCGAAAGCGACCACTCCTCGGTGTATGGCGTGTGGTTGTGGCTGTCATATCCTGGGATGCCGCTGATTGGCTCGTAGGTCGGCCAATCGATATCTGCATCAGGATGACTCCGTGATGAGTCGAGCGGCGCAAATTTGTACGGGAAGGGTTGGCCGTTGTTGGCCCCGTCTGCCGCGCCGATGAAGGGTGTTGCAAAAAGCGGGGGCTCCGGGCTTGAGTAGGTCGTTCCATAAGGAGCATTGGCCGCCAGCACTCCAACCGAAGTGGCGTCGATGGCCGTGTAGAAATCGCCGTAACTGGCGCGAATGCTGGTTGTGCCCGGCGATCCGAGGATTCTTCCGAGAACCGTGCCAGCCGAGCGTTGAGGAGACCAGGCCACTCCGACGCGCGGCGAGAAGTTCAGCTCATCAATGGGAGATAACGTGTTGGGTATGCCCGGATCGCCGGGATAGAGGATGCCCGGAGGCGCGCCGGGGAAGACCACCGACTGCGCACCCGGCACAAAGGTTGAAATCTGGTTATACTTTTCCGACCATGGAGCGATACGGTCCCAGCGGAGACCGTAGTTGAGCGTCAAGGTTCGGAGCGCACGCCAACTGTCCTGCGCAAAGAGGCCGGCATATTTGTTGCGATCGTAGAACGGATTGAGCTGGCTCTGGTTGTACTGACTGGGCACGCCGATCAGGAAATCGGCAAAATCGACGCCGGTTTCCTGCCCTGCGAAGACGAAGCTGCCATTGAACTGCGCGATGGGAGCAGCATTGACCTGGTCGGCATGGAACTCCGCGCCGAATTTCATGGTGTGATTGCCCAGCACCTTCGAGAAGTTATCCGATACCTGGTAGGTGTTGTTCGCCTGAATGAGCTGGTTGGCTGCAGCGCCCGTGGAGTAGGCATTGAAGTTGAGGTTTTCGACGCTTTGCCCTTTGGGATCGAGAGCCACGATGCTGTCTGTTCCGTCTGCGTTGACAAATCCTTGCGATGCGAGGCTGACGCCGCGGCCACCGATCGGCTGGCCCAGGTTCGTGTTGTCACGCATAAAGCTCAGATGGAACTCGTTCACCATTGTTGCGCCGAAGGTCTTCGTGTCTCCCAGCGAGACTAGCTGCGCGCGCCCTGCAGTGCCCGCCGAGAAGCCGGGAACGCTGGCGCCGCTCTGCGCAACAGGATAGGGATTGACGAGGTAGAAGTCGTCGATAAAGTAATAGCCCGAGATCAGCCCCCAGCGCGTGTTCCAGTCGATGCGCGAGCCGGCCTTGTCATCGCGCACCGTCTGGTTATAAGAGGACGTAGCGAAGGTTCCCTGCGCCGTATTCGGGGCTGGGATGTATTGCAACATCCTCTGCGCCGGAACGGACCATGCACTCTGCGGAATCATCGCATTGGGAAAGACGCAGGTGGAAGATGAGGTGCATCCAGGCAGATAGTACGGCTCGCCTGCCACGACCTGGTATCCAAGCTTTTGCGTCAGGATGTTCGCGAAATAGGGTCCGCTCACAAGGCCACTCAACTGGTTACCGGAGGTTCCGGTGGTGAAATCGGAAAGATTGCCGGTCCGGTCGGCATTGGATGGCACGGCGATGTTGCCCGTATCGATTCCCTGCGTCTGTCGCGTTCCCTGATAGTCAAGGAAGAAAAAGAGCTTGTTGCGCCTGATCGGGCCGCCGTAGGTCCCGCCGAATTGGTTTTGCCGGAAGGCGCCGCGCGTTGGCGAGAAGTAATTGCGCGCATCGAGATCAGTGTTGCGCAGGAACTCGAAGGTGCTGCCATGAAATGCGTTGGTTCCAGATTTTGTGACGACACTGATCTGGCCGCCGCTATACTCGCCATACTCCGCGTCAAAATTGCTGGTGATGATGCGGAATTCGGCGATCGAATCGAGGTCGGGAATCACCGCCGTACCGGCATTGACGTCTTCTTCCACATCGCTGCCGTTCACGCCGAAATAGTTCGCCATTTCGCGCTGCCCATTCACGGAAAGGCTGCCGGGATTGAGCGTGCCCGAGGGATTTAAAGTCGTCGCGCCGACATCCTGCACAGTCGTGTCGGTAATGGCCGTTTCTGGTGTGACGCCCGGCTGGAGAGACAGCAGATCTGTATAGCTGCGGCCATTAAGAGGCACAGCGGCCATTTGCCGCCCAGTAATGACCTGGCCCAGTTGCGTGCTGGTGGTTTCGACATGGAGCGTGTTGTCCGTGACTGTCACGCTTTGGGAGACATCTCCAACTTGGAGGACTACATTGAGCGTGAGTGCTGCGCTGGTGTCGAGAGCAATATCTTTTCGTTCGTACTTACCGAATCCAGGGGATTCGACATCGAGCGCGTAACGACCAACGGGCATAACCGGGAATGTGTAGTAGCCCTTGCTGTCGGTGTGCGTACTGTAGGAGAGTCCGGTATTTATCTCTCTCACGACGACGTGTGCATTGACAATAATATTCCCCGATGGGTCCTTTATCGTGCCGGAGATACTCCCGCTCACGCTGGCCCAGAGCATCCCGCCCGAAAAGGTTGATAGCAAAAAGATGACTGTGGCGATTCTGATGATGGTATGAAGGCCTCTGCTCGACATGCTCACTTTTCTCGACTCTCTGTGGGCAGTAGCCCTTACTGAATGGTGATTGGAACGTCTACGCTGGTCTGGTATTGTCCTGAACTACTTCCTGTCCCGCTGCCTGCTGTGCCCGTGATGACGACCACGTAGGAGCCCTTTGCACTTCCGGGATCGAACTGTGCCGAGCCGTTGCCGCAACCGATGATGGTTAGCGTGATTGCCAGGATTGCCAGCGTACTTAGAGCCGCGTTGCGCCATCTGCGCCGCGGGAGAATGAGAAGAACGATACAGGCAAGACTGGCTCCCCCGCCGGCGGCTAGCCATCCCGGCCGCCCGTTCAGCTTGCTGCTGGTTGGATGCGCCGGGGTGGTGTTGACCGTCAGCTGCACCTGGCCAGTGGCGTTGATCGAGGTTGGATTCACGAAGCACGCAGCTTCCGTCAGGTTCGAGGGCAGCGTGCAGGCAAGGTTGATGAGGTTCGTGTAGTTGCTCGCGACGTTGACATTCACCGTCGCAATAGCAGCCGCTCCTGCGGCCGCGGTAGCGCCCGAAGAGGTCAGTCCGAATGGAGAGACTGTGATCGGGATCGAGGGCGAGGTCACCTCGGTATAGGTCGTGTCGCCTTCATAGAACGCCGTCAGATTGTTGCTGCCGACATTGCCGTCCACTGCTGTCGTCAGCGTGGCCACTCCGTTTGTGATGGTCGCGGGATTGCCGACGTTCTCGCCATTTAATTGGAATTGCACGAGTCCCGTGGGAGTTGGCTGACCGGTGCTCGCGTCCGCCACATTCGCGGTCAGCGTGACATTCTGATTTGGAGCGATGCTCGATGTCGAGGCAGTTACTGTTGCGGTCGCAGGCGAGCCGGGCGGCAGCACTTCGATTTCACCCATCATGCCGCCGTCTTCGTGCTCGAGGATATGGCAGTGATACACGAAGGTGCCAACGACGTTCGGATCACTAAAGTCCATGCGGACCGTGATGCTGTGGTACGGTCCGCTGCCGCTCCAGTAGGGAATGTCCATGGTGTCGCGCAGGGCTGGATCGTTAACGGGTTGACCGTCGATGGCCAACACCTGGAAGTGAAGCTGATGAATGTGGAAGAGGTGGTCTTCCTGGGCCCGGTTTTCAATTGTCCAGTCCTCGACTGTTCCCGCATGGACAACTATGTTGGGCTGCTGGTCCATCGTGAAGATGGCGGGAGTCTGGCCTTCTTCGGTGATGTAGAAGGTCGTGGGACTGTTCGGGTTTGCGGGATTCTGCAACACCTCGGAGAAATACAGGTTGCGGTGAGCCACGGGCGTGAGATTCGCCAAACTGTTATACAGCGTGGTGTTCACAGGGCTGATTGTGGATGGCACCTGCGCCGGAGGGGGCGCGCCATTCTGGCTCACGACGTTGGCAATCGGCCGCGTGGGATCGTAATCTCCGT
Source organism: Acidobacteriaceae bacterium (assembly GCA_030049955.1). The sequence goes on along the minus strand of JASIJX010000201.1, from coordinate 1,835 downwards.
CGGGGCCGGTGTTCTGGTATTGGGTGACGAGTTGCGCGGTATCGCCGATGTTGGGCGTGGTCACGACAAATTCAGCACGCGCTCCGGGCCCAAGCTGAATTGTTGTCTGAGTCGCGCTTCCGCCTGACGAGAGGGGATAACCGTCAATCGAGTACACCTGCATCGGCTGGGCAGTGCCGTTGACGACGTATTGAAGGTTCAGAATGGTGTCGGCAGCAGTATTCGCCACACGCCACAACTCCTGCTCGCCCGGAGGGGTGTCGATCACAGCCGGCGTATAGCTGGGATACGTAACCGGAATATAGTTGATCGACAGATCCCACGCAGGGATGTTGTTGTCATTAGCTTCAGATGCGGGCAGGAGCTGGTCGCGGAGTACCAGCGTCCGCGTGGGCATTCCGGCCAGCGATGGAAAGACGTTCTGGATGCCCTCGACGATCAGCGCGCCTGTGGCTCCGCCCTGTACCTGACCTTCGGAGATGCCGTGCGGGTGCGGGTGATACCAGTAGAGGCCGGGCGGCTCTGTAGTTGGAATCGTTACGTTGTAATCGAAGCTTTGCCCCGGCTGAACGAGCGTATGAATGACTTCATCCTGGCCGCAAACCGGCGCGATGTCCGTTCCATGAAAGTGAATGTTGGTAACATTGGTCCCCATCGTGCCGTTGCAAGCGGGACTGGTGCTTGTTGTGGCGTCGTTCGAGAGCGTCATCTTCATGCTGGCCATGTTGTCGCTCATGCTCGACGCTGTGGCCGCAGGAAGCTCGTTCTGGAAATGGATGATGAGGTTATCGCCGGGATTGACAACCAGGGTGGGAGCTTCAAGCCCGGTGTTGGTTACGTAGCAGTAGCGCACCAGTCCCTGCGAATCGGTCACGGTGTAGAAACCAATCGTGACTTCGAGCACGCCATTCTGGCTCTGGAGCACGGGAGGATCGGAAACGACCGAGCCCGTCGTGTATCGCGCGCAGACCTGATCTGCGGCCGTTGTGCCCACTGCTGCGGGTGAGGTCAGCTTGGAGAAATCCTGTGCTGAGACAGCGCCGCGGCCTGGGTACCGGCGCTGGGTTTGGGCTGGCGCTGCCATTGCCGGCAGCAAAGGAACCAAAACTGTAAGGGAAAAGACAACAGTACGCCATGACAGAGGAACTGCTCTACCCTTCATTTCCTTGCCTCGCAAAAGAACGCAACTTTAGCTTCCGGGCCAACGACGCGAGCCGTTGGCCCTCATAACTGTTGAACCTTGCGGGCAGGGCCCCTATAGTAGAGGCAACCCGCGGCTTGTCCGGCTGTGGTTTACCAGATCCTCGCGGCTCTCCGCCAAGAGTCAGCCGCGGGGATCTGGTTCAGTTTGTTATTGCAGATTTTTCTTCTTTTCTCGAGCACACGCGCTGCAAATCCCTCCTGCTTCCAGCCGAATGACCTGAATTTCAAAGTCATTCTTCACAGCAATCTCTTGTTTCAACATCTCGAATGCAGGAGTTGCGAACTCGATGATTCCTCCGCAGGCGAAGCAGGCCAGATGCAAATGGTCCTGTTGCGTCCTGACTTCGTAGTAGTGTTTCTCGCCGTTCAGATGCATCAGATCAAGCTCGTCGAGCATGCCGAGCTTCTTGAGCAGCTCGATGGTTCTGTACACCGTTGCGCGGTTGATATTGGGGTCGCGCTCACGCGCCAACTCGAGCAGGCTCGCTGCATCCAGATGCGTTTTTGCTTCCTGAATGGTCGCAATCAGGGCGCGGCGCTGCGCAGTCAACCGCACCCCTTTAGCTTCCACCTCTCTCAATAACGCGCAACGTTGGAACACGGGCAATCCCCTAATTGCGAATCAGTCGCAA
>JASIJX010000200.1 GCA_030049955.1 Acidobacteriaceae bacterium | reverse complement strand
GGCGCGCAGGACAAGCAGAATCCGCGCATCTACAACTGCACTGGGATGGTGGAGAAGCCAAAGCTGGAAGACGCGCCCTCGAACCAGGCCATCATCGGCCGTTATGTTCTGACGCCGCGCGTCTTTGCTCTTCTCGAACAGACCAAGCCCGGCGCCGGCGGCGAAATTCAACTTACGGACGGCATCAAAGCTCTGCTCAATGAGGAGAAGGTGTTCGGGTTTACCTTCGAGGGCAAGCGCTTTGACGCCGGCGATAAGTTCGGCATGCTGCAGGCCACAGTGGAATATGCTCTGAAAAGGCCCGAATTCGGCGATAGGTTCCGCAGCTATCTTAAGGGATTGAAGCTGTAGCCGAGTTAGCGGCGCTTCATCACGCTTTCCATTTGATATTGCATCCGATCGACGGCCGCTGGTCTGGAGACACTGGCTTGCCGGCCAGCACCGTGTCAATCGCAGCACGCAGATCCTCGCCCGTCACCGGAACGCTGTTGCCCGGCCGGCTGGAGTCGTATTGGCCCCGATAGACCAGCCGGAGATCCTTGTCGAACAGGAAGAAATCCGGCGTGCACGCAGCCTCATATGCGTGCGCCACCGCCTGGCTTTCATCGTAGAGATAGGGGAACTTGAATCCATTCGCCTTGGCTTGCGCGTGCAAACCATCGGGGCTATCGGCCGGATGCGTGGACACGTCGTTCGAGCTGATCGCAACAACTGCCAACGGCTTCCCCGCGTAGTCGGCGCCAAGTTTGCCCAGCGTCTTCTCAATGTGCTTTACATAAGGGCAGTGAGCGCAGATGAACATTACAAGCAGCGCTTTACTGCCGCGGAAATCATCAAGACGAACGGTCTTGCCGCTCACCACATCCGGCAATGCAAACTCCGGCGCTTCGGTTCCCAGTTCCAGCATTGTCGATTCAGTAAGTGCCATGGAAGTCTCCTTTTGGGCGGAGTTAGCGATGCTACCTGGGTTAGGCACGCACCTAGCGACTAGCTCCGCTGATTTTCAAAACAATCCCGTTTGTCGCCCCGGCATCGCCAGCCCAAAATGCTCATAAGCCAGCCGCGTGGCCACGCGGCCGCGCGGCGTCCGATCGAGAAACCCGATCTGAATCAGGAACGGCTCATAAACTTCTTCGAGGGCGTCTTCTTCCTCGGCAAGCGTGGCCGCCAGCGTGCCCAGCCCTACAGGCCCACCGTCGTACTTCTGAATAATGGTCAGCAGCAGGCGCCTGTCGATCTCATCGAATCCATGTGCGTCTACTTCGAGCATGCTCAGCGCCGCGCTGGCTGTAGCCCGGTCGATCACGCCTGAGCCGCGCACCTGCGCGTAATCGCGCACGCGCCGCAGCAGGCGGTTGGCGATGCGCGGCGTTCCGCGCGAGCGCAGGGCAATCTCCGCGGCGCCATCGGGATCGATGGGAATCTGCATTACCTCGGCCGAGCGCTCGACAATTACTCGAAGCTCATCCTCGGTATAAAAATCCAGCCGCAGAAGGATGCCGAAGCGCGAGCGCAGCGGCGAACTCAGCAAACCCGGCCGCGTGGTGGCGCCGATGAATGTGAATGGTCGAATCTCCATCACGTGCGTTCGCGCCGCCGGCCCCTGCCCGATGATGATGTCGATCTTGTAATCCTCGAGCGCCGTGTAAAGCTTCTCCTCGAGCACGGGCTGCAGCCGGTGAATCTCGTCGAGAAATAACACCTGCTTCTCGCGCAGATTGGTCAAAATCGCCGTCAGGTCGCCCTGGATCTGCAAAGCCGGCCCCGAGGTCTGCTGAAATCCGACATCCAATTCGTTGGCAATAATGGTCGCCAGCGTCGTCTTGCCCAGCCCCGGCGGGCCGGAGAGCAGCACATGATCGAGCGCCTCGCCTCGCGATTTGGCAGCCTCGAGCGCGATTGCGAGCTGTTCTTTCGCTTTGGATTGCCCGATGAACTCGCGCAGCCAGCGCGGGCGCAGCTTCAGCTCGAACCCTTGCTCTTCCTCGGCGCGCGCAGCGCTTACCAGCCGTTCCGGCGTGTTGTCGCGAGTCTTCGACATGCTGATGAGAAGTGTAGCGGCTACGGGGTGGGCGGGCAAAGCGTCGCGCAGGGTCCCGCCGTTTAAACTGGTGTTTGCCTCCCGCATCTTCAATGACCCATCGTTTTGGCATGATCCGCCGCTTCCGTTTCAATCGCCCGCAACGCATCGCGGCGGGGCTGCTGGCCATCTTCCTTCTGCAGGGATTCTGGCTTACAAGCCGGCAAACACTCACCGACCAGGATTACCAATACGCGCGTTGCGGTCGCGAAACCTGGGAGAAGCCTTCGCCTCTCGCCGGTTATTACACCTCCTGCGGCAACATCCGCGACGGCATACTCGCTTACCGGCTCGCGGGCCTGCCGCTCACACTGAACTTGCTGTTGCAACGCGGCCTTGACCACCTGCGCAGCCCGGAAAACCGCGTTGTTCAAACTAGCGGCGAGCTGAGCACCTGGGAGCTTCGCCACCAGATGACTCACATCCTTCTGTTGCTGCGGCTGCCGTTTCTCGCCGCCGGCTGCATTCTGGGCGGCTGCATATGGTGGGTCACGCGCCGTCTCTACGGAGATCGCGGCGGTTACACTGCTCTGGCCCTTTACTGCTTCAGCCCGGCAATTCTTCACGCCTGCGTGCAGCCCAGCCCGGAGATCCTGGCCGCGCTCGGTGTCTACGGCGGCATTTACACGTCCATCGGCGTTGCACATGCCATGCAGGGCCCGCGACGCAAATGGCGGCCGCGCATTGTTCTACTGACCGTCATTCTTGGCATAGCAGCCGCTTCGCACATCGCAGCCCTGCCTGTTGCAGCACTGCTCGGGTTCGTCCTCATGCTCTGGGTGGCCGAGGGCCATCGCAGCCAGGTGCTGCCAGTGTTATTCGCCGCTTCGCTGGGCGCGATTTTCCTGCTGTTTGCCTGCTACGGCTTCTCGCCCGATGCTTTCAGCTATGTGTTCCGTTCCGCAGGCGGGTTCCTGTGGTTCTCGCACGATCCAGCAAGGCACTTCTTCACCTCACTGACTGAGGCGGGCATCACAATCGCCATC
>JASIJX010000199.1 GCA_030049955.1 Acidobacteriaceae bacterium | reverse complement strand
TCGATCATCTTTTTCACCTATATCGGGTTCGATTCGGTCTCGACGGCAGCAGAGGAATGCCGCAACCCGCAGCGCGATGTGCCGTTCGGGATCCTGATGACGCTGGTGGCATGCACGGTGCTCTACGCCGGCGTGGCCCTGGTGCTCAGCGGCATTGTGCCGTGGCAGTCGGTGATGGGCGATGCGGCGCCGGTGGTCAACGGGCTCAAGCGGCTGTCAATGATGTACGGCGGCGGCGAGCTGCACTGGGTGCGGCTGTTTGTGCTCATCGGCGCCATCCTGGGCATGATCTCGTCGATCCTTGTCTTTCAGCTTGGCCAGGCGCGCATCTGGTTCGCGATGTCGCGTGACGGCCTGCTGCCGCAGGTCTTCGGCCGCATCCACGCGCAGTTTCGCACGCCCGCGGTTTCCACGTGGGTCGCGGGGTTCGTTGTCGGTATTCCGGCGGGGCTGCTCGATATCGGCACGGTCTCGAATCTCTCGAATATCGGCACGCTGTTTGCTTTCGTGCTGGTTTCGATTGGCGTGCTGATTCTGCGCTATCGCGAACCGAACCGTTACCGCGGATTCACGGCGCCGCTCGGGCCGGTCATTCCCTTGCTCAGCATCATCTTCTGCGTGGTGCTGATGACGGGTCTCGAGATCATCACCTGGATCCGGTTCTTCGCGTGGCTGGTAGCCGGGTTGTTCATCTATTTTCTCTACAGCCGACACCGTTCGGAGTTTGCGCGCACCCGGCAGACGGCGCTCGTGAAGCATTAAATCGTGAAGGATTAAATCTGGGAGCAGCCTTGAAGACCTGGCAGAAAGTACTCATTCCAACCGCGATTACGCTCGTCATCGGCGCCATTTACCTGTATGCGATCTTCCAGCACCGCAAGAATCCGGGCGTGGTCGCGGAACAATCCCAAAGCCAGAAGCTGAGCGCCGACGACCTTGCGGTGGTGCGCATGAAGTTCATGCAGCACTACGAGGACACGCTCAGCCTGGTGGGCACGAGCGTGTGGATGAAGAACGGCTACACCATGCCGTATTACCCTTTCGCCGGCGGAGGCGTGGAGTTTCACCGCGCGGGGCTGATTCCGCCGGACCAGCGGCTCGATATTAAGAAAATCGTAAAGGCCTTGCCGCCCGCGCGCGAGGATGACAGCATGAGCCACGGCGCGCGGCAGGTGTTTGCTGTGTTCTCGATGCCGGGCGATGCGAAGGGCGAAACGAAGCTGTACGCCACGCCGATCGGCGTGATTGAGGGCAGCGATGAAGAGTATTTTTGCGACCTGCTCTTCTACTACGACGATCCGTACACCATTTACGATAACTGGCCGAAAGATGTGTGGGCCGCTGTCGATGCGCACCAGGCAAAGCCCGGCATGAATGAATTGCAGGCGCGCACCTCCCTTGGCGAGAAGGTTGAAACCGATGGCGGCAGCGAAGGCAACCGGACCGTGACCTACGACGCGAATGGCAGGAAGTGGATGGTGACGTTTGCGGGTGATCGGGCGACAACGATCAAAGCGGAATGACGGTTTCGCGCATCCAGCCAGCTACACTCAAACCATGACCGAAATCGCAGACTTCATCCGCCGGATGCCCAAGGCGGAGCTGCATCTGCACCTTGAAGGGACGATTTTGCCGGCCACGCTGGTGGAACTGAGCGCGCGGCACGATGACGCGCCGCTTACGCTCGTCGAGGCTGAGACTCTCTACGAATTCGCCGATTTCACGGGCTTCATTGAAGCCTTCAGGGCGGTGACTCAGCGGCTGCGCGACCCTGAAGATTATGAGCTGGCGGCATGGCGGATGATGCAGCATCTGGCCCGGCAGGGGGTGGTGCATGCTGAGGTGTTCATCTCGGTGGGCGTTATCTATATGTGGCGCAATTACGATCCGGCCTGCTTTGAGCCGGTCTTTGAAGGGCTGGAGCGGGCGCGAAAAAGGGCCGAAAGCGAGCTGGGACTCTCGGTCTACTGGATCTTCGACGCAGTCCGGCATTTCACACTCCCGGAAGCCGAGCGGGTCTTCCGCAAAGCCGCCGAGCTGCGCGCCGGCCACCCTTCGATCATCGGCATCGGGCTGGGCGGCGACGAGCGGCGCTGCGGGTCAAAGGAATTCCAAGCTCTTTACGCTGAAGCTGCAGAGATCGGTTTACGACTTACCAACCATGCCGGCGAAACCACCGGCCCGGAAGCAATATGGGAGGCGTTGGCCATCGGTTCAGAGCGCATCGGGCATGCGCTGAGCGTGCTAGACGACGCGGCACTTGTCCAAGAGCTAAGGGTGCGGAGCACCCCACTGGAGATGAATCCCACATCGAACGTCCGCACCGGGGTCTGCGGCTCGTTTGCCGATCATCCGCTGCGCCGCTGCTTCGATCTGGGCCTGCTGGTCACGCTTAACTCGGACGATCCGGCGTTTTTCGGCTCAGATCTGGCCAACGAATTCCTGCTGGCGCATGTCGAGCTGGGATTTACGCGCGACCAACTGCGGCAACTCGCATCCAATTCATTTCGGGCCAGTTTTCTTCCCGAATCGGAAAAGGCCCGCTGGATTGCCCGCGTTGACTCTCAAAAGTAATAGTAAATAAGCGGCATGTTTCCCCTACATTCGAGTGAGGCCAGCCGCGCAGAAGGTGCGCTATTATGATGATGCCAACAGGAGGAAGTGCAAGAATGCCCATGGATCTGGAACCCCTTACACCGGCCGGAGAAGGCGCCGCAATCGCACGGCGCGGCTCGAACGCTCTGCGGATTGTCGGCTGGTTCTCCATGGGAATGGCCGTGGCCACCATCGGCATCCTGGTTGGCGTGGAGCTGCGCAGCCGGTACAAGTTCAGCCACCGTACGCCCTATGACTTTTATGCCAATGCCGGCGAGCAGCCTGCCAGCGAATTCGGCATGGGTATCTAGAACTTACAGCTACCGTCCGCCCGGATCTTTGACCTCATCACATCAAGCCGCGATATCGCGGCATCCTGCATTCCGCGCCCTCCATCGTATGGCTTGAATCAGCCGCCGGAAATCCCAGCCAGAAGCATGCCGGCGAGCCGATGAGCTCGAGGAGGTGTGCAAGATGGCATTACCGCAGCGACAAGAACCCGATGACGAGTGGCGCCGCGAGTACGATGAGACCCAGAGCAAGCGAGTATCAGACGACGCCCGATATAAGTACGAAAATGACGTAGGTCGGCGCAATGATCTCCAGATGCGCCGCAGACGTCGCGGATGGGGATGGATGTGGCTCATTGTGGCTGCCCTGTTCCTCTGGTGGGCGATCTCGCATGCCCATCACAACCGCACGATCGGACCAGGCACGAATAACAATCCGGCGATTACGGGGCCGAACAACGGGCAGCCGAATAACGGGGCGAATGCGCCCAATGGCCAGCCAGCTCCTAACAACAACGCTCCGGCGGCGCCGCCACAACCGTGAAACAGTGGATCCTCCCGATAAAGCGAAGCGGCCGCCTGCGCTGGCGGCCGCTTTATATTTCATTGGATCGGTTCCTGCCGATAGAGAGCGAGGATATGCTGGGCGGCAACAGCAATTGCCATAAGCAGCATGAGCGCGGCGGCAATGGCTCCGCCGAGGTCGAACAGCAGGAAATGGCGGCCAAGGATCGTTGCATATGGGCTGCGTAGTGCAGCCGTGCAACCCAGCGCCAGCAGAATCCTGATCTCCGTAGGCCCGAAGAGCCGCTGTGAGAGCTCGAAGCAGCCGAGCGTGTATGTTGCCAGATAGCTTTCCGCCGAAAGCAGGAGAAAGGCGACGAGCATGGCGATGGCTGTTTGCCAATGCAACAGCCCCGAACTTCCGAGCCCGCACATCAGGACGGTTGCGCCAAATATGTCGACGATGTGGTCGACGTAAAACCCGTAACGGGGTCGCTCCTGACGGCGCACGCGCGCCAGCGTACCGTCCAGACTATCGCCAAGCCAGTTAAGCGCGAGGCAGAAGATGACTGCGAGCAGCGCCCGCCGGTCGAGTCTCACCAGTGCAAAAGACAGCCCCGCTGCCATCTGTGCACCAAAGCCGAGCAGCGTGAGAGCGTCCGAGGTGACCCATCGCGGCGCACGCTCGGCTATCCATACCAGCAAACGCTTTTCGGCAGCGGCGGTGAGTGAGCGGTTTACGCGCCGCGCTGATTGAAACTTCATCCCCGCAACTCCAGTATTCATCGCATCCTCCGTTCATCACATTCTTCGCAGTGCTTCACAGGTTTTTTGCAGCGTGAACTCCAGCGAGTCACGCGGAACGCTCTCCACGAACGGCCCCACGGCCCAGCCAAGTCCCATTGGGACGGCTCGCGTGAGTGAGACGGTTTCGATCTGCAGATAAAGGCCGCCGTCGCGCTCCTCATAGCTCCAATAAGTGTTGAGCCGCCACAGAAATCCGTGCTGCTCATCGGGGCGCAGTGTTCGCTCTCTGGCAGTGCCTGGTTGGTCGATCTCTGCGATCCATGTGCTGCGCGAAATGCTGTAGCCGCGCTGGGGGTCCAGGCGGGTGAACGCCACGTCGTAGCTTGTGTCCATCACTACCGTTATTACGTGCTTCTGCTCGACGCGCATTACGACCCGATATCGGTTGCCCTGCTGCGTGAGTACGCGTGCCGATACGACTTGTGGTGCGTACCAATGCGGGTAGGCGACGAAATTCCGCATCAGCTTCTCAAATCCGGCTGCCGTAGCTCCGGGTGCGAAGGCTGTGCCGCGCCAATCGTGCAGCATGGCGCCTGGCAACTCGAGCCCATGCGCCGGCGTGAGCTTTTCGACGATGATGTCGCCCTGGCGCAGGCGGGCGGCGGTTTGTGGGCCCGCAATACCGGCTACGAAGGCAGTTGAGCGGTGCTGTGCAGCCAACCGGCCTTCGACTGCGCCTGAATAGACGTCGAAGCCAGCCGCTGCCTGCGTGCTGAGCTGCTCGGCCGCGCAGTGCGGGCTGAACGCCCCGAGCAGCATGATCGATGCGGCCAGGATTGCCGCCCGGAGATGAACCTGAAAGAGTCCGCCGCGCTTCATGGAAGAAATTTGCACCGGCGCGGCGACCGAGGCAATGCACGACGCCTCATTCCGGGGACATCTAATCCTCACGGTGCAGGTCTCTGGGAAACAAGGTCTTACGCCAGCTTCTCACTGTGCTATGAAGGCCACGAAGGACTTCTCATCCGCTACACTGGGGCTGCGCTCGATCCATATGCCCGACCCGCACCCAGCCCGCCGCTATCGCTTTGGCACCTTCGAGGCCGACGCCACCACCGGCGAGCTCCGCCGCCAGGGCGTCCGCGTGCGCCTGAATGCCCAGCCATTCCAGCTTTTGCTTATGCTTGTCGACCGTCCCGGAGAACTCTTCACGCGCGATGAAATCTGCCGTGAGCTATGGCCCGAGGGCACTTTTGTTGACTATGAGCACGGGGTAAACTCGGCCATCAACCGCTTGCGCGAGGCTTTGGGCGACACCGCCGGCAATTCGCGCTTTATCGAAACGCTGGCCCGACGCGGCTACCGCTTCGTGGCGCCCGTGGAGCGGATCGCAGGCGACAGCATGGCGACCGAAAACGGAGAGCCGGCGGTTTCCGGCACGGCTCCGGATACGGCTCTCGCAACTGCTTCACCGGCCGAGCCAGAGCCGCAACCGGGCGCTGACCGCACTTTCGGCCGCATTTTGGCCACGCGGCACGATCTGCCACACACGCCTCATCCTGTGGTCCAGACGATCTTCGTTCTTTTCCAGCTCATGTACCTGGCTTTTTACGTCGGTGCGCTCGCGAACCTGGGAGAGATCGCGGACCTTATTGCGCCGCTCTCGCATGCGGATCTTGCGCTCAACATCATCATCGTTACTGCGGCCACGCTTATACCCGTCCGCGCGTTTGTTCTGTGCGCCGCGCTTTTTCACGCACCGGGCATGCGGGGGAAGTTTCTTCGCCTGTGGCCGTTTCTTCTCGCGCTTGATGTGCTTTGGGCGCTGTCGCCCTTTCTGCTCCTCCACCACATCAATGTCGGTCTCGCTGTTGCCTGCATGGCAATGCTCGTATATTCGCCGTTTGCGCAGCGTTCACTGGTGCTGATGGGCGCGGGATCGACCCAGGCAACCGCATCCTGAACGGCGGCTCGCGTAGGAGCTGCCACCTTCAAAAATCGATGCCGAAGTGAGGATCTTCGCGGGTGCCATCGACGTGGACGCCGACTTTGGTGCCGGCGCCGTCTTTTTTGAAGAAGCGGTCAGCCGGACTCAGGAGCATTCCCTTCCAGCCACCTACCATCTGCGAGAGCGTGGCCTGCATTTTCGCCGTGCCATTGAAGGCCAGCCCCCCGCCATCAACGGTATAGGTACCCTTCATGTCGATCTCAGCGCCGGGAACCGTGTAGACGAGGTTCGGAAGCGTGAGAACGCCGTCGTCCATAGAGAAATCGCCGGTCATCGTCGAGCGGACATCTGCGGTTTCGGGGTGTTTCGCATCCTCCGGCTTGCCCTGGCCGCGCAGGCTCAGTTCGCCGATCCGTTCCTGTATTTTGGGGCTGGTGAACTGCGCCGACTCGAGCAGGAAGCGGCCGTTGAGCCGCAGGCGCTCGTGCATGGGGTTCGTGCCAGGCGGAATCTCGATGACGGTCTTCAAGTGCAGCGTTCCGGTCAGCATTGGATCGCCAGTGTGGCTGGTGAGGCGCAGAAAGTCGGCGATCTGACCGTGATCCACTGTTGCGTTCAGCGCGATCTCGCGGCCGACGGCGTGCGGCGGCTCCGGCTTGCCGCTGCTGTCGCGGGATTCGATCACTTGCACGATCTTTCCTGAGGTGTTCAGGTGCGAACTCCCCAGCACAGCGTTCACCTGGTCGAGCCATGTATCGCCATTGGTTCCGTCTACGCGGGCGCGGAAGTCGGTGCTGAGCGGCAGGGCCGTGCCGAAGTGCGCAAGCGCGAAATTCGGCGTGTCGGTGTGGCCCTGAACATTCATGTCGCGCAACGTGCCCTGGTAGCTGCCAGTGGAACTCAGCGTACCGGAGATACCTTTGAAGACGCTCAGGTCGGCGTGCTCGAATTTGTAATCGCCCTTTATCGCGGTCACGCCCGGGTCTTCGACGGTCCAGGGCCCAAGGCTGCCTTTGGTGAGGATCAATCCGGCGGGTTTGGGGTTTGTCAGCTCGGCCTCAAAGCTCATCGAGCCATCAGGGCTCAGGTGCATCATCTTGATGGTCTGGATGGCGAAGACCAGCGGCTGCTTGGCGGGGTTCGAGGATTCGAGCGTTAGCTGTGCGCCTGTGCAGACGATGTTGTCGATCTTGAAGTGAAACAGCTCGGAGCCTGGAAGGCGGGATTCCCACCCCGCGGACGAAGGCCTGTCCGCGGGGACCCCGGGTTCGACGCCGGTAGCGGCTGGCTCATTCTGGCGTGTAGAGTGCGGGCGCGGCGGCACGTCGATCCTCAGGCCGCGCAGCTCCACGCGGTAGATGTGGATGGGCTCGCCGCGCTTGTAGTGCAGCGGGGCGTGAAAGCGGAACTCGGCCAGGTTGATGAGCGGCCTGGGCGGGGTGCTGGAGTTCGCGGCAAACCCGGCCACCTGAGCAGGCGGCCAGATGCGCAGGCCTTCACCCTCGGCCCAAAGGCCGTTCATCAGCGAGACATGGAAACTGTCGAGCTCGACGCGGGCATGAAAGCGGTCCTGAAGGCGCTCTATGATAAGCGCTCGCAAGAACGGTTCGGCGCGGTGGAGGACGATGGAGACGGTTACACCCAGGGCGACGAGAAGCAGTAGAACCACCCCCGCCAGCCATTTGAGCCAACCGTGCCGGCGCCAGAAAGATGATTGCATGGAGGTTTCGCCCATATTCGGTTTCGTTTACCCCTGGTATAGATGCCCGAAAGCCAGAACGGTGCGATTTTCCAGGCGGCTCTGTTCGCGGGACTGCTTTTTGCCTTAGACTTTGGAAACAATGCAACCGCTCATAGAAAATCTGGTAAGGCTGCAGGCGATGGAACTGAACCGCGCTCGCCTGATGCAGGAGGGGCAACGGCTGCCCGCAGAGATTGCGCGCGCCGAAGCCGCGCTTGCCGCGGCGCGGCAGCAATCGGCTGATGCCACGGCGGCGCTCGGCCGGGAAGATGCGCTGCGCACGCGCCTGGAGCGCGAGATCAACGGCCACCGGCAGAAGGCCACGCGCTTTCGCGTCCAACTTGATGCCGTAAAGACGCCGGCGCAGGCTGAAGCCATCGAGCACGAAATCCATTTCGCGTCGGCAGAAATCGAAAAGCTGGAGAACGAGGCGTTCCAGAGCTTGGAGCGAACAGAGGCTGAGGAAGCGAAGTTGCACCAGGCGCACGAGCAGGTTGAGCTCAAATCCGCTGCGCTGGACACGCTGCGCTCGAGCGTGCAAGCGCGCCGGCAGGAGATCGATACCGAACTCGCGGCGCTGAACGGCGATCGCGAGTTGCTACGCCACCAGATTGACGAGACGTGGCTCAATCGCTTCGACCGGCTGGTGACAACACGCGGCACAGGCGTGGCCCGCGCAGACGACCAACAGTGCACCGGATGCCGCATGGGCTTGCGCCCGCAGATCTGGAACCAACTCCGCGAAGGCGAGATGCTGACCTGTGACAGTTGTGGAAGGCTGCTCTACTGGGATCCGGCAATTGCGCCCGCGGCCAAACCGCCGCAGCCGGAGGTCGTTCCTGGCCAGGGCCGCGCTATCCGCAAGCCCGGCCAGGCAGGCATGTAAGCCGATTCACCGCGTTGGAATGCGGCCCCCGGCTGCTAGGCTTTTCTTAGAGGAGCCTTCGGGGAGAACGGGCTGGTGCGGCGCATTTGTGTAGACATGGATGAGGTGATGGCCGATACGCTGGCCGAGCATCTGCGCCGTTATAACGAGGTTTTTGACGAAACCGTCACGCCCGATGACTTGGCCGGTCGCGCATTGTGGGAGGTTACGCCGCTCGAGCGCCAGCAGCAGTTGCGCGCTTTTCTCGATGCCGAAGACTTTTTCGAGGATCTGCCGCTGATGGCCGATGCGCAGCGGGTGCTCAAGGAGCTTTCCGTCCGGTTTGAAATCTTTATCGCCACGCAGGCCATGGTCGTGCCCAATTCGCTGGGGCCCAAGTTCCGCTGGCTGCAGCGCCATTTTCCGTTTATCGCGCCCACGCATTACGTCTTCTGCGGAGATAAATCAATTCTGCGCGCCGATTATCTCATCGACGATCAGCCAAAGAATCTGCTCCGGTTCGAAGGACAGGGACTGCTCTTTACTGCGCCGCATAACAGCTTGGTCAGCGGCTTTGTGCGTGTAAATAACTGGCAGGAAGTTGCGCGCTACTTTGACCAGCCGGAGCCGCAGTAGGCAACCCTTTGCAGAAAACGAACAGACTAGCGGGCTTCAGCAACAACGATTCCACACAGACCGGCGGGCGTGACCGCCAGCGGCCTGCGCGCATCCAAACAAGGGAGATGGAAGTCCTGGACCGCACCACAACTACAGAATCTATTCAATTTACCAGAAGGCAGTTCTTCAAGGCGGCGGTCTGCGGGGCCGGTGGACTGGCTTTATATGCCGGCGAAATCGAACGGCACTGGCTGGAAACCTCGCATTATGAAGTGGCGCTGCCGGGTCTTGCGCCGGAGTTCGACGGCTACCGCGTGGTGCAACTCAGCGACATCCACATGGATGAGTTCACTGAGCCGTTCTTTGTGCGCGATGCGGTGAACCATATCAATCTGCTGGCGCCGGACGCGATCTTCATTACCGGCGACTTCGTCACACATCAAATTGCGCCGCGCAAATTCGCCGAGGGCTCGGCATGGCAGTGCGCCAATATCCTTACTGGCCTAAAATGCTCGCAACGATACGCCATCTTCGGCAACCACGATGTGCTGGTAAGCGAGAGCATTGTGGGCTCGTCGCTACGTGACAACGGCATTGCCGTGCTGCGGAATGGGTATCTCCCGCTCGAGCGTGGCGGCGCGCGGCTGTGGCTGGCGGGGCTTGACGATCCTGTGGAGGGCTATCCGGATCTCGAAGCGGCGATTCCCGCCGCGATCCGCAATCAGGCCGGCGAGCCGGTGATCCTGCTATGCCACGCACCGGACTATGTTGACGAGCTGCGCACGCATTCGGCTGCGCAGGCGGTTTCGCTGGTACTGAGCGGCCACACGCACGGCGGCCAGGTAAGGATCCCTCTGATGCCACTCGTCCATCTGCCGCCGATGGGCCGCAAGTACATCGAGGGTTGGTTCAGCATCGGTCCCATGCAGCTTCACGTGAACCGCGGACTGGGCACTGTGGGCGTGCCGTTCCGGTTTCGCTGCGCGCCAGAGCTTACGGTGCTCACGTTTCGTCCCGCTCCACCGATGGCCGCCGGCGGCCGTGTCTTAGTTTCGCGGACATAAGGACGGCGGCGATTGCGCTGCACAGTGATTCAACAGTGAACTGCCTTTATCCTGGCGGCCAGGTCATCGCTCTGCCGCCGAGCAGATGCAGGTGCAGGTGGTCCACCGTCTGGCCACCGTTTTCGCCAGTGTTCACAACGACGCGATAGCCCTGGGCAAGCCCCTTTTTGCGGGCGAGTTGCGCGGCAGTCAAGAGCAGATGGCCGAGCAAAGCCCGCCTGTTTTCGTCCGCCTCATCGATGGAGCCGATGTGCTCGCGGGGAACGAGAAGCAGATGTACCGGCGCTTGCGGATGGATGTCGGCGAAGGCGTAGACGAGGTCGTCCTGGTAGACGGCGGTGGAGGGAATCTGGCCTTCTACGATCTTGCAAAAGATGCAGCTCATGGCGTGGTCAGTGTACACGGGCGGTTTGCGGCAGCAGAAATGAAAACTGTGCGGTCACGCCAGCGGAGTTGCGGTTTCGTCCTGCCCGGCCTTGCTCCCAATAATCACAAGGAAATTTGCACTTCGGCTTACAATCAAGCTATGTCCCGGGCGTCCCCGTTCCGTATTGTCCATACAGTCTGCTCGCATGACTGTCCGGACTCCTGCGCGGTGCTGGTGACGGTGAACGCTGAAGGCCGCGCGGTGAAGGTGGAGGGCGATCCGTCGCACCCCATTACGCAGGGTTTTCTATGTGGCAAGGTGGCCAAATATCTTGACCGCGTCTACGCGCCGGACCGCATTCTCTATCCCCTGAGAAGAAAGCCTGGTGCGCAAAAGGGCCCGCGGCCCCGCGGGCGCGAGCACGAGGCCTTCGAGCGTGTGAGCTGGGACGAAGCGCTGCACGCAATCGCCGCAAAGCTCAAAGAGACGAGCGAGCGCTACGGGCCGGAGTCGATCCTGCCTTACAGCTATGCGGGCACAACCGGCGTGCTCGGCTACGGCTCGATGGACCGGCGGTTCTTCCATCGCCTCGGCGCAAGCCGGCTGGACAGGACGATCTGCGCTGAGGCCGGCGGCCAAGCGTGGAACCTGGTGTACGGCAAGAAGCTCGGTACGCCTACCGAGGATTTCCAGCTCGCCAGGCTGATCGTTGCCTGGGGCGCCAACATTCACGGCAACAACGTTCACTTGTGGCCGCGGATTGAAAAAGCGCGGCGCTTGGGCGCGCGGCTCATCGTTATCGATCCGTACCCGACGCGCACTGCAAGGCTGGCCGACTGGCACATCGCCATCCGGCCGGGCACGGACGTGGCGCTGGCACTGGGCATGATGCACGTGATCCTCAACGAGGGCCTCGAAGACCGCGAATATATTGCGCAGATGACGCACGGCATAGAGCAGTTGACCGAGCGCGCGCGGGAATACACGCCGGACAGGGTTTCGCTCTACACGGGCATGCGTCCTGCGGAGATCGAGCAGCTTGCACGCGAGTATGCCACCACGCGGCCGGCCGTGATCCGCATGAACTATGGCGTGCAGCGCGTGGAAAACGGCGGTGCGGCGACGCGCGCCATCTGCATACTGCCGGCGCTCACCGGCGCATGGAAGTGCCGCGGCGGCGGGGCGCAGCTTTCCACCTCCGGCGCATTTGCGTGGAACAAGAACGCCATCGAGCGGCCAGATCTGCAGATGGCTTCGCCGCTTGGCCGAGAGGCACGGCTGGTAAATATGTCGGCGCTCGGTCAGGCGCTGGAATGCAGGGAACAGGCTGAACCGGCAGTTCACGCTCTATTTGTCTATAACTCGAACCCAGCGGCCATTGCACCAAACCAGAATGCGGTGCGCCGCGGCATGGCGCGGCCGGATTTGTTTACCGTGGTCCACGACCTGTTCTTCACCGATACGACAGATTACGCGGACTACGTTCTGCCGGCAACGACATTTCTCGAGCACTCCGATCTGCAGGGCGCTTACGGCCACTACTTCGTGCAGTTCTCCGAGCAGGCGATTGCGCCGGTGGGCGAATCGCGCCCAAACACCTGGCTCTTCAGCCAGCTCGCGCTGCGGATGGGCTTCGAGGAAAAATGCTTCCGCGATACGCCGGAAGAAATGATGCGCCAGGCGCTGTCAGTCAATGGTAATGGCTGCTCGCATAACGCGGGCATGGAGCACATCTCGTTCGAAGACCTGCGCGAGCGCGGGTTCATTCCGCTTGGCTTCCATCGTGAGCCGGAGACGCAACCGTTCCGGCCGTACACTTCCGGCCAGCTTGCCACTCCATCCGGAAAGGTCGAGTTCTATTCTGAGACGCTGGCGGCAGCGGACGCCGATCCGCTGCCCGGCTTCACTCCGCCGGCGGAGTCGCGCTGGGGCGAGGCATTTGCGCGCTACCCACTGGAGCTTCTGCCGCGCAAGAATGACAACTATCTCAACTCCACCTTCGCCAATTTGCCGGGCCATCGTGCAATGGAGGCGCGCGCAAACCAGCGCCTTGAGATGCACCCGGCTGACGCTGCGACGCGTTCAATTGCCGAGGGCGATGTGGTGCGCGTCTTCAACGACCGCGGTTCCATCGAATTAAAGGCGCTCTTCAATTCGCATTTGCCCGCAGGGGTCGTGGCCGCGCGGCTGGACTGGGCCAAGCTGCATCCGGCGGGAATTAACGTGAATACGCTCACCAGCGGAAGGCTGACCGACATCGGCGGCGGACCTACGTTTTACTCGACGCTGGTGGAAGTCGAGAAGGTGCAGCCGGCCGCGGCTTTGTAAAGCCGCTGGTCAGGTAAGGTAAATGATCGGGGCGATTGGTCAGGCGATCTTTGCGGACCACTCAACTTTGACCCGGCGCAGACCGCGGACAGCGTTAGCCAGATAAACCGCGTCCGCAGCGCGCAAGTCATCTTCCGTGATGATGCGCTCTTCAATCTCCGGCCGCAGCACAAGCAAATGACGGCGATAGACGCCGGGCAAGAGGCCGGACTTTACGGGCGGCGTGAACCATCGGCCGTCTTTCTCCACAAACACGTTACTGATGGCGCCTTCCGTGAGCTCTCCGCGCAGGTTGAAGAAGAGCACATCCGCGTAACCGTCGCGGAGGGATGCTTCAAACGCCGCAGCGTAAATGGGCCGATGCGTTGTCTTGTGATAGAGAAAGGCGTCGGCGGGGTTTGTGCGCGCTGCCGCAATGCCTACGCGCGGAATCGAGTCCGGTGCGGTTTGCGCCGGCAGTCGCTCATCGGTAATCTGCATGGTTCCGTCGCAGGCGAGCAATAGCCGCACCTTGCGCGGTTCGGAATCGCTGAACGCACGCGCGTGCGCCTCCAGAGCTTTCTTCACCTCGTCGCGCCGGCAGGGAAAATCGAAGTACTCGGCGGAATCAGTGAGCCGGTCGAGGTGCAGGTCGAGGAGCGAGAAACAACCCTTCCACAGCATCGTTTCGATCAACGAGAAGTCCAGGGAAAACTCGCTCGGCCGCAGGCGCGCAGCGCGCGTCAGGAACTCGGCTTTGAGCAAGCATTCGCGATATTCGGCTGCGGGTTCGGAGTCGATGACGATGCCGCTGCCCACACCCATGGTTCCGCGCGGGCCGTCGAGCTCAAGCGTGCGGATGGCGACGTTGAATACCGTTTGCTGCGGGGAAAAGAAACCGATGGAGCCGGTGTAGACGCCGCGCGGCGCGTCTTCGAGTTCGGCGATGAGTTGCATGGCTCGAACTTTCGGCGCGCCGGTGATGGAGCCGGATGGAAACAGTGCGCGGAAGATGGATTCGAAGCCGGCATCGCTGCGCAGTTCGGCGGTGACGGTTGAGGTCATCTGCCACAGCGTTGGCAGCCGCTCGACGGCGAAGAGCTTTTCCGCGCGGACGGTGCCGAAGCGCGCGACGCGACCGAGGTCGTTGCGGATCAGATCGACAATCATCAGGTTTTCGCTGCGATTCTTCTCGTCGTTGCGCAGCCAGTTTGCAATTTCCCGGTCTTCCTGCGTGGTGCGGCCGCGCGGCGCGGTG
The DNA here is from genome assembly GCA_030049955.1 of Acidobacteriaceae bacterium. The sequence continues at coordinate 854 of JASIJX010000199.1, read as the reverse complement.
CCTTTCATGGGCCGCGTGGTGATGCGCCGGCCTTCGGCTGATGACGGCATGCCGTCGACGCGGAAGAACAGCTCCGGCGAAAAAGAAAGAATGTGCCGCCCCGGCTGCCAGTGCACAAAGGCGCCGTATTGCGCGGGCTGCTGCGTGCGCAGCAACTGGTAAAGTGCGGCCGTCGTTTCCGGTACTGTGAGCTGCCACGGTGCCGTGAAGTTGAGCTGGTACACGTCTCCGGCGCGGATCCACTCGTGAATCGCGGCGATGCGGCGGGCGTACTCGGCCTCGGTGAGAGCGAACTCGGCAGCGAGCGGGACTGCGGGCTGCACCGGCGCAACATCAGCCTGGGCGTCGCTATGTTCGAGCGCCGCTTTCAGCTTTTCCGGAAGCGCGCCGTTGAATTCGCCTGTTTCGTGGTCGAAGACACAGGCGCGGTCATAGATGCCAAACCAGGCGAGTGGGGCACGTTGAGCTGGCTGGCGCTCGCTTGCTTCGCGCACTCGGGCTTTCGGTTCAAAAGCGACGCCGCATTCGTAGCGGAAGAATCCTGCCGTGCATTGGCCTGCGGCGACTGAGCGCTCAATCTCGGCAAAAAGCGCCGGCACCTGGTCTGGGTGCCAGGCGGTGCATACATGCAGAGGAGCCGTGAACAGACGCGTCCACGACTCCTCTAAGCTATCCGATTGTTGAAAGCTGGCGCCCTCGAGCAGGAGCGTGCCCGGTTCGGCTTCCACCAGAGCGTAGACGGCTGGCGGAAGGGAGTGCCGGCGGCGAGCGGCCATTGCAGCTACTGCACCGTCAGCACCATGGTGGTGGAGTTGGTGGTCGCGGTAACGCCGTTGGTCGACTGCGCGGTGACG
>JASIJX010000198.1 GCA_030049955.1 Acidobacteriaceae bacterium | reverse complement strand
AGGCTGGGCTTCATCATCCGCACTACCATTCCGGACCGGCCGCGGCGGCGGATGTTTCTGGCCTCGGTTTCATTCCTGATCACTTTTGCCGGCATCCGCATCCTGGTGCACCGGATTGTGAACCACGAGGGACATTTCCAGTGGGTGATGGTGCGCGGACATCACATTCACCACCTGGTATGGGGCATCCTGATCCTGCTGCTGGTGGGTTACGGATGGCTGCTCGACCTGGGCCGTTCGCACTCGCCCATGTCGATCTTCATGAGCCGCATGATGGCTGTGGGCTACGGCGTGGGCGCGGCGCTTACGCTGGATGAGTTTGCGCTGTGGCTCAATCTCGACCCGGACGCTTATTGGAATCGCGAAGGCCGTCTGAGCATCGATGCCGTCATCTTTTTCGGTGCGGTGCTCCTGGTGGGCGGCATGGGCGCGCCGTTTTTCCGCGGCCTGCAGCACATGTGGAAGAAGCGCGCGCTGTTCCGCAAAGAGATCTGGAAGATCAGCTCACCGATGCGGCGCGTGCGGTTGCTTCGTCCGCGTAGAGTTCGTCGATCGCCGCCGCGTATTGTGCCGTAATCACGCGGCGTTTGAGCTTCATCGACGGAGTAAGCTGGCCGCCTTCCTGCGTCCAGTCGTCGGGCACGAGCCGGAAGCGCTTGAGCGACTCGAAGTTGGCAAGTCCGGCGTTTGCCTGCTGCACAATTCCGTCGTACAGCGCGATGACACGCGGATTAGCAACTAACTCGGCGCGGGAGCTGAAGGCAATTCCCTGCTGCCGCGCCCAGTCCTCGAGCGCGACAAAGTTGGGCGAGATGAGCACGGAGATGAACTTGTGCTTGTCGCCCACCAAAGCCGCCTGCGCCACCAGCGGGTTGTTCTTGAGCTTATTTTCGATAGGCTGCGGCGCGACAAGCTTTCCGCCCGAAGTCTTGAGCAATTCCTTCTTGCGGTCCGTGATGTAAAGGAAGCCGTCATCATCGATGCGGGCAATGTCGCCGGTGCGGAACCAGCCTTCAGCGTCAAAACATTCGGCGTTCCACCCCAGCAACGAAGACCTGTCGCCGGGGACTCCGGCGTTCGCTTCATGCTTCTGCCAGTAGCCGGAGAAGATCGACGGTCCGCGCACCAGCAGTTCGCCGTCTTTGGCCAGTTTCAGTTCTACATTCTCAAGCGGCATGCCTGCCGAGCCCATGCGGTGGTACACGGGCGAGTTGATGCAGATGACCGGCGAGGTTTCGGTGAGGCCGTAGCCCTCCCAGAGCGCGATGCCGACTGAGGCGAACCACTGCGCAGTATCGATGCCGAGCGGCGCACCGCCGGAGATGAAGGTGTGCACGCGTCCGCCGAAGGCCTCGCGAACCTTGGAATAGACGAGCTTGTTCCAGAGCTTCCAGACCAATGACGAAGGCCGCCGGCCGTCGTATGTGACATCGCGAAAATGCGAGCCGGCAAAGACGGCCGCGGCCAGCAGGCGCTTTTTGACCGGCGAAAGCGCAGCGCGCCGTTCGACCTCCTGACGTACTTTTTCATAGACGCGCGGCACGCCGACAATCACCGTGGGGCGCACCTGGCGCATTGCTTGCGGCAGTTTTTCGAACTGCGGGCAGTAAGCCACCTGCGCGCCGTGGTTGTACATTACGTAGTCCAGCGCGCGCGCAGTGATGTGCGAGAGCGGCAGAAACGAGATGCAGAGGTCCGACGGACCAAAATTGAAATGCGCGACGGCGAGGTTCTGGTTGCTGGCGATATTGCCGTGGGTCAGGGCCACGCCTTTTGGCTCGCCGGTGGTTCCCGAAGTGTAGATGAGCGTGGCCAGGTCGCCGGGCTGCGCGGAGCGGACCATGGCATCGAATTGCGGGTCGCGCTCGCCATCGTGAGCATCTACCCCGGCAATCAGATCGCTGAAGGCAATTGCGCCGGCGGGCGCAGGACCGTCCATGATGACGATCCGCTCGAGAGGCGTCTGACTGCGAACCGACTGGATTTTCTCAAACTGCTGGCGCGTGGAGACGACCGCGATGCGGCAGCCGGCATCGGAGAGCAGGACCGCGATCTGCTCGGCCGTGAGCGTTGGGTAGATGGGCACATCGGCGGCGCCGATGGCGAGTACGGCAAAGTCGGTTACGCCCCACTCCCAGCGGTTCTCGCCGATGAGGGCAATGCGGTCGCCCTTTTTTGCGCCCCACGCGAGGAAGGACTGCGCGACGGCGCGGACGCGCTGATAGATTTGGTCGCTCGAGAGCGGTTGCCATTGTCCGGCCTCATCCTGCCAGAGGACTGCGCGCGGGTTGCGCGCACCGGCCACGCGCAGGAAAAGATCATTGATGGTCGTGATGGGCGGCGCGACAGGACTCATGGGAGTGGGCTCATGGAAGTGGGCTCGGTAAGGCTGCATGCTCGCCCGCAGACAACGGGAGGTCAAGGGGCGGCCAAGGGAGAGTTTACCAGCAGACGAGCGGGGCCGGCCTGCGGTGCTTGCTATCGACTGTTGAGTGCGGCGCTGCGGAATGCCTCTTCGAAGTGACTTTGGGGTATAGGACGAAATTTCCGGCCCTCACGATATGGAAGCAGGGGGGTACAATATGCATTAGTTTCCATCAATTTACGCCGTTTTAGTTCACGCTGCGATGGTCAACGCCGGGCCCGGTTTGCTGTTTAGCCAACCAGAAGTCGCACTTGTCGGGAAGCTAACCGTTATCGAGAACATATGTCTCGCGACGGTCGCGGCAGTCGTTGCCGCGGAGATGTTGGAGTGGCATCTGCCGGCCGCACGGCTTGCCTCGACGCCCATGAACGGCGCAGCAGCGCTGACCGTGTTGTTAGCCACGCTCAGCCTCTATTTTTCCCGCGGAAAACTGAGCAAGCCGGTGCATTGGCTAAGCAGCGCGTTGGCTCTGCTGGTGGCGCTGGGCTGCGGCGCGGCGGTCGTGGGGCAGTCACTACTGGGGCATCCGGGCATGGATACTCGCCTGGTTTCGCAGCACCCGGCCTGGTATCCGGTTCTGGCAGGGGTTTCGCCCCAGTCTGCAGCCGCTTTTGCGCTGCTGGGCGTGACGATTGCTCTGGTGAGGATACGCCGGCGCATGGTGCGGCGCGCAGCGGATTTTCTTGCCTTTTGCTCCGCATTGATAGTGCTGGTGCTGTGTTCAGGCCACATCATCGCGCTGCTGCCGGCCTTTGGGCAGCCCACGCAGCCGAGCACTTCCGCCGGAACGCTGCTCTGCCTGCTGGCGCTGACCGTGATGATGTTCATTCGCAGGGCGCAGCACGGATTCTTCTCCGTGCTGTTCGGCCGTGGTATCGGCAGCAGGATGGCGCGGCTTCTGTCGCCGGTTCTGCTGATTGCGCCGTATCTGCGGGAGCTGACGCGCGCCCGGCTCATAGACTGGCGGCGCATGCCTCCGAACTACGAAACAGCCATTCTCGCGTCAACTGTCGCCGCAATTACGATCAGCATGCTGTTGTACCTCGCCTGGCGGTTGAACGTGCTGGAAACCGAAATTCATGCTCTGTCGCTGCGCGATCCGTTGACGGGGCTGAACAACCTGCGCGGGTTCCGGCTGTTGGCCGACCAGATGCTGCTCGTAGCCCGGCGGTCAGACCAGCCGTTTTCAGTGATCTTCCTGGACCTGGACAACCTCAAGGAGGCCAATGACGCGCACGGCCACCAGGCGGGCTCGGAACTGCTGGTGGAGACGGCGGCGATTCTGAAGGTCACGTTCCGTGAAGCCGACGTGCTGGCGCGCATCGGTGGCGACGAGTTTGCCGTGGCCGGCCAGTTCAGCGAGGCGGCCGTGGCCGAAGCCGCCCAACGGCTGCAGGAGGCGGCAACGGGGTGGAATCTGCAGGGCACTGGAACGTCGGAAACGAGTTCGGGACCGAGCTTCAGCGTAGGGTGGGCGACCTCCGGGCCCGGCGAGCAGACGCCCCTGGCCGAGCTGCTGGCCCTGGCGGACGAGGAGATGTACCGCGAGAAGCGGCGCAGAAAGTCGCGCTTGAGGCCCGAGGGCCAGCCAGGCGTGTTAGCGGGGCGCCTGGGGGCGAAAGCGCGCAAGCGGCCGGAACCAGACAAGGAAACCCCAAATCTGTTTGCATAGTTATACAGATTGGCTGTATATTTATACGAGCGTGGTTCCTGTCCGTGAACCGCGCTTTTTCATTTTCCCGAGAGCAAGAAAACGCCATGAAAGATCAACGCCAGATCGCAATCCGCGAAGTGCTTTCGAGTTCGCTGGTGACCAGCCAGGACGAGCTGAGGCGGAAGCTGCGCCGGCGCGGCATCGAGGTGACGCAGGCAACGCTCTCGCGCGACATTCACGAACTGCAGTTGCTTAAAGGCCCCGAGGGATATTCGTTGCCCAATGGGCACCGCTCAACAGCGCCCGCCGGCGCAGACGATGCGCCGCCATCGCTGAAAGAAATGATCGACAGCTTCGGGCTGCGCGTGCAGCAGGCCATGAATCAGGTGGTGATTGGCACAACACTGGGCGGGGCGCAGCCGGTGGCTGCGGCGCTCGACCGCGAGGGATGGAGCGAAGTCGTCGGCACGCTGGCCGGCGACGATACGGTGCTGGTGATCTGTCCCGATCCGAAGCGGGCGGGGGAAATTACGGGACGAATCAGAAGGATGCTGGAATCATGAGCAAGACGGTACAGACAGCGGTAGTGGGAGTGACGGGGTATGCCGGCGCGGAGCTGGCGCGGCTGCTGCTCAGGCATCCGCGGCTGCATTCTGCGCCGCCGGTATTTGCCGGGCGCGTGGATGAAAAGGATCTTGCTCGCGGCGGGGTGCCGTTGACGGAGATACATCCGCAGCTTGGCGGCAGCAATGGAACCGGCAATCTGAAGCAGCAGCCGTTCTCCTGGCAGCTGCTGGCCGAGCGCGGCGTGGATGTGCTCTTCCTGGCCACACCGCACGAGCAATCGCGCGAATGGGTTCCGCAGGCGCTCAGCCACGGGCTCAGGGTCATCGACCTGAGCGGCGCCTGGCGGCTGACCGATGCAGCGAACCGCGCGGTGTATGCGTTTGAAGATGAAGGCTCCACAGCCGCGGCTGAGACGCAGGAGAAAGCCGTCTACGGCATGCCGGAGCTGCACCGTGCCGAGATTGCCGCAGCAAAGCTGGTTGCCAATCCCGGCTGCTATCCAACCACTGTCATTCTGGCGCTGAAGCCGCTGGTCAAGGCCGGGCTGGTCGATCTCGAGCACGGTATTGTGGCCGACGCCAAGAGCGGCGTGAGCGGCGCGGGTAAGGCTCCGACGACCAAAACACACTTCATGTACGCGGCCGATAATCTTTCCGCCTATGGCATCTTTGGCCACCGGCACACGGGCGAGATGCTCGAGCAGATCGGAATCGGCTCGGGCGATATTATTTTTACGCCGCACCTGCTGCCCATTCCACGCGGCATTCTGTCAACCATCTACGTGCGCTTCCGCGAGGCGCAGACTCGGGAAAGCGTTGCGCGTGTGTACAAAGAGTTTTTTGCCGGCAGCCCCATGGTGAGGCTCTACGACAAGGCGCTGCCACAGATCCAATATTCGGTGCGCACCAACTATGCGGATATCGGCTTCCAGCTTGATGCCAGCGGAAAGCGCGCAGTCATTGTGAGCTGCCTGGACAACCTGCTGAAAGGCGCGGCGGGACAGGCTGTACAGAATCTGAACGTGATGATGGGCTGGCCCGAATCGGAGGGTCTTGAATGAAATTCGCCGCGGAGGGCCGTGAATGAAATTCGTCGTGAAATTGGGCGGTGCGGGTCTAGAAAATCCGGCGATCCTCGATGGCTGCACACGGGCGATTGCCGAGCTCGTGCGCGACGGCAACCAGGTGGCCGTGGTGCACGGCGGCGGCGCGCAACTGACGAAGATGCTGAAGGCGCTGGGCATCGAGAGCCAGTTCATTAACGGCCTCCGTGTAACTGATAAAGACACGCGCGACGTGGCGCTAATGGTCTTGGCCGGCCGCGTAAATAAATCGCTGGTTGCCGCGCTGGGCGCGCTGGGCCAATCCGCCGTGGGGTTGAGCGGCGGCGACGGGCTCATCTTTCGCGCGCGCAAAAAGCGGACCGCGCCCGATCTCGGCTTCGTAGGCGAGATTGCCGCGAGCGATCCGCGCTGGATTGAGGCCATCTGGAAGTTAAGCAGCGTGCCGGTGATCTCATCCATCGCTCTTGGATTTGACGGCGAATACTACAACGTGAACGCCGATGAGATGGCCTCGGCCTGCGCCATCGCCTGCAATGCCGATGCTCTGGTTTTTCTTACCGATGTTCCCGGCGTAAAGGGCGCAGACGGCGAGGTATTGCGATGGCTCTCGATTGACCAGATTGCCGAGATGGCGCAGAGCGCAGTAATCTCCGGTGGCATGCTGCCCAAGCTGGGCGCCTGCCGCGAGGCATTGCTGAACGGCGTGAAGCGCGTGCGCATTCTTCCCGCCGAGGCTGCCGCTGCTCTGCCCGACCTGTGCAGCGCGCGCATTACCCACGGAACCGAAGTGATGGTCGCCTAGCAGCGCGCAGAGTAGTTTTGTGAAAGGGCACGACTTTAGTCGTGCCGAACATGGCCCCAAAAAACATGGGGCTTTAGCCCCGGAGAAATTCCGGTGAGGAGGTTTGGAACAAGTGGCCAAACTGGATGAAATTCGCGCTGCCGAAGCGCGGCTGCTGCTCGCCACTTATGAGCGCAGCCCGGTTTTGTTTACCGGCGGCGAGGGCGTCTACATTACCGACGAAAATGGCAAGAATTATCTCGACCTGCTGAGCGGTATCGGCGTTAACGCGCTGGGCTACAACCATCCCGCGATCATCGATGCCATCGCTCAGCAGAGCCGCAAGCTGATCCACACCTCGAACCTCTTCTACCACGAGGGCCAGGCGGAGTTGGCAGTGCGGCTGACCGAGCGCACCGGCATGGATCGCGTGTTCTTCGCGAACACGGGAACCGAGGCGTGGGAAGGCGCACTGAAACTGGCGCGCGCTTACGCAGGCCTGCGCCGCAGCGAGGGGAAAAATATTGGCACGAAGTTTCTGGCCCTCGAACAGAGCTTTCACGGCCGCACCTTCGGTTCCGTATCGACAACCTACAAGGCCAAGTACCGTGATCCGTTTGGTCCCGTGGTGCCGGGCGTGGAGTTCGTCCGGTTCAACGACATTGCCGATCTGCGCGCGAAGTTCTCCGATGA
>JASIJX010000197.1 GCA_030049955.1 Acidobacteriaceae bacterium | reverse complement strand
CTTCTCAGCGCCGGAGCTGCCTGGGCCTCGGGTGGATCATGCCCGACGGCAGCAAATTATCTCAACCCCTCGAATCCCAATGGTCCGCTGGTCACGCTCTCCAGCCTGGGTGTCACAAGTTGCTACTTTATTTCGAAGTCCACGGGCAGTGACAGCAATGCGGGGACGAGCGAATCATCGCCGCTCGAGCATCTTCCCGGCATGGCCAGCTATTCCGGTAAAATCGCTCCCTCTGCGGGTGAGGGCTTTATCCTGGAGGGCTGCGATGTCTGGGTCAACAGCGACCTTCCGGTTAACTGGAATGGCTGGAGCGGATCATCCGGCAGTCCGATCTACGTTGGCGTGGATGAAACGTGGTACAACACCACAAATTGTCCTTCTGCATGGAATCGCCCTGTCTTCAACGCGCAGAAGACAGCCATCTCGGGAAGCTCGGATTATGTCATCAACCCCATCTATGGCGCTGATCCGTCTTATGTGACCTTTGATTCTATCGAGTTCACAGAGGTAGAGGTTTCGACCACCACCAATTCCGGGGTGCTTCAATTGTGGGGCCAGACTTCGAAAAACGATACCTTCACGCGGAATTACATTCACGCAATGGATGCCACGGCAGACGGCTCTGGCTCGGCAAGCTGCGTTCTGGTCAACGGCCCCTATGAGGCTACGACGGCAACAGGTTTCCTGTATGCCTACAACGTCATAGATGGGTCGGATCGGACAGGAAGCGGGAATACCGGGTCCAACGGCGTCTGCTACGGCTTCTACACGAACTACTCGAACAGCAAGATTCTCTATAACGTGATCCAGTATGTCGTTAACCCGATAGTGGCCTATGCAAGTTCATCTTCCGACACATTGGAGATTGGCGGCAACCTTATCGCGTATGGCCTCGACTCACTCGGGGGGATCAACCACTGCAACCTGATCGAGACGGTCGGTTCGGGAACCTACTACATCCACGATAACGTGATGCACGATCTTGAATGTTCCGGCGGCGAGAACATGATGATCGGCAACACTGGAGAGACGGATTACGTCTGGAACAACATCATCTACAACATGGGATCGTCGCAGTCCCCTAGTGGCCCGCAGAACGCCGGTCAGACGGGAATCAGCCTCTACTTCTGGAACAACACGATCGTCGATGCGCGCGGAACCGGATGCTTCTTTTACTCCGGACAGGGCGGCGATCAATACAGCGTCATCAACTTCCAGAACAACCACTGCATCTCTTCGGCGTCGTCAGCTCTTGGCAGCGGGTTTAACGTCACCACGCTAACGAATGCAAACAATCTTCTGCAAACGGCTTCAACAGCGGACGCCGATACGTCGCCCCGCTACGATCAGTACACCTCTTCACAGTTCTACGTCTTTTCACCCGTAGAATCGACGAACTCGACTGTCGTCGGCACAGGCACAAATCTTACGGGTAGCTGGCCTGCAGGGTTTTCGACTAACGCTACAAACTATGCTTGCTCCGAAGGATCGGTCAACGGCGTTAGTGAATCTGTATGCGCTACTGGAGCGATGGCATTAGCAAGAGTTTCCACGGGAGCCTGGAACGTTGGGGCGTACCAATTCGGACCTGGACCCTCCAGTCCGTTGAATCTCACTGGACAGGTTACGGCCGTCGGTCAGTAATTCGAACTACGAAGGCCCCGGAATCCTGAGGCAAGGTTGCCGGGCTAACTCGGCCAGACACCGCACGTGAACCGAACGGTACCATGGAGTTACTCCTGTTGTCGGGAACCCCATGGTACCCTTGGCGGTTGTGTGCCCAGGTGTAGACAAGCCGCATGCGGAAGAATACCCTTACCTAGCATCGGTCGCCGGGAATGCTCCTTTTACAGCATCTTAGGCGGAGCGCAGTCTCCCGGGTGCGCCAATCTCAGGAACATATTGCCTGGGCCGAGGCCTAGCCGCTTCGTTAGTATCCATGCCACCCAAAGACCTTATATCTGGAGGCGGACCAGCCGGCTCGACAATTCTCCCCCTCATGGCAATCTGTCTCCTGATTGCCTGCGTATTGATTGTGGTTCTTCCTCGCAACAAGGCAATCTTCCCGTTTGTCGTAGCATGTGTTTGCATTCCCAGGTACCAGATTGTTGTCCTAGGCCCTCTGCACTTTTCGCCGATGCGCATTCTCATACTGTTTGTGCTGGCGAAAATGCTCAGGTCGCCTTCCGGCAACAAACTTGCCGGCGGCTTTAACGCCATCGATAAGGCGGTAGTCCTCTGGACCGTGACGGCGTTCCTCGCCTTTGTGCTCCGGTTTCACAGCATGTGGGCCCTGATCCAGGGTGTCGGAGATCTTATAGACAGGACAGGCGGATTCTTTGCGGTCAGGTTCCTGATCTTCGACGGTTCCACATTGCGCCGTGCTATCAAGGCCCTGGCCGTGGTCTGCGTGATTGAAGGTGGCCCGATGATCGTGGAGCGGATCGCCAGCACCAATATATTTGGATACTTTGCCGGGGTACGCACTGCGGTCACCATCAGAGAAGGAAAGGTGCGCGCCGAGGGCACGCTGGGCTATCTTACGGCTGGTTCGATCGGCGGCACCCTGATTCCACTCTTCGTTTGGCTTTGGAAGGAGAGAGAATCGCGGAGGGCGGCAATTGCCGGGCTCGTCGGCGCGACCGCCATGGTCATCACGTCCAATTCGAGCACCTCGCAAATGGCCTTACTGGGAGCTATCGCGGGCCTTGCTTTGTGGCCGCGGCGCAAGAAGATGCGCTCGATTCGCTGGGCCGTGGTCTGTGTACTCGTGGTGCTCCAGATGGTCATGAAAGCCCCGGTTTGGGCGCTCATCGCCAGAGTCGACCTGACGGGTTCTTCATCTAGCTGGCACCGATACTTCATTTTGGATAACACAATACGCCATTTCAGTGACTGGTGGCTTATGGGCACAACGGAATACCTGAACTGGGGATGGGATGCATGGGACACCTGCAACCAATTTGTTGACGTTGCCTTAAAGGGAGGGCTGGTTCCCCTGATTTTCTTCATCCTGATATTGAAGCGAAGCTTTGGGGCTATTGGCAGAGCGCGGAGGCGTGTAGAGGGAAACCGCGCGCAGGAATGGTTTCTGTGGTGTTTTGGAGTCTCCCTGTTTGCCGCGTTTACGGCCGAGTGGGGCATCAATTACAGCGATATCCTGCTTATCGTGTTGTTCGTTCAGCTGGTCCTGATTATGGTCGCAATATCGGAGACGACCCAACTGGCCGGCCGCAAGTCCGGCACACAGCGGCAGGACAGGCAAATCGCATTCTCTGGCAGCAGCGAAGAAAACAAGTCGCTCGTGACGGTGTGACGAGAGTTTCCTCATGTTGCGCATTGAGTCCGATGCGTATGCTAACGAGAACACAAACGTACTTCAGTATTCTCTTTTCAGACACAGAAAGAATGGTAACTTCGTGGAAATGAGTAGATTGTCTACAGTAGCTGCAGAAACGCAACCTGGAGCAACGAGAGCAATCGCAGGCCCGGCTTTGACAGCGGAATTGTGTCCGGTCTGCGCACACGCCGGTTGCCAGGAGGTGCGGCGTGCCCCGGATCGGCTCCATGGCAGGACGGAAGAATACATTCTGATGCGCTGCACTGCATGCTCGCTTATCAGGCTGAGCCGACCACCAAAGCCGGCGGAAATGGGCAAGCACTATTCGCGGGCCTACGACGAGTTAATCGCTGGTGCGGGTGAGGACGCTGAAGATCGCTGGAGGACCAGAAAACAAGAGCTGGCGAAATACAAACAATCTGGCGCGCTGCTCGATTTGGGCTGTAGCTCTGGTTCGTTCCTGACTTCCATGCGTAGCAGGTCGTGGGAGCTTTTCGGAATCGAAATGTCCCCGGAGTCAGGAAAGATTGCGCGGACGAAATCTGGCGGGGAGATATTTATCGGCAACATACTGGAAGCACCGTTCGAGCCGGAAATGTTTGACGTAATTACCTGTTTCGATGTGCTCGAGCATCTCTACGAACCCGTGCAGGTGATGTCGAGAGTTGCCGAGTGGTTAAAACCAGGCGGGATATTCTTTGTTCAGGTGCCGAACATCAATTCGGCGGAGTCGCGCGTATTTGGCAGATACTGGCAGGGGCTCGAGCTGCCACGCCACCTTTTCCATTATTCGCCTGAATCGCTGCGAAATGTAGCTCAGATCGCCGGACTCGCTGAAGTGTCGATCGAGACGAGGCGGAATCAGACTGTAGAAACTAGCCTGAGGTATGTGTGCGACGATGCATTGAAGGCTGTTGGAATTACAAGGACGCCTTTGGCACACGCCAAGGAGCCCGGTTTTCTCTGGAAAGTTGCGCGTCGGTTATGGCGGATAACTGTCTTACAGCTTCTCATGATTCTCGCACCCTCCATAGGTAGCGGAGAAGCAATCTTTGCGATATTTCGGAAGACGGACGCTCGTAACCGGTAGAATCGAGTCCATCCAAGCCAGCTTTAACATCAGTTGCCTCTTCAGCGTGCGATTATAGGCCAGCAACGACCGAAACAATTCATGTTGCTGGATCCACATCGCTCACGCGGGGAGAACCATGGCTCCAAGTTCCTGGGACTTGATCTGCCGGTTTGAGAGTCTGAATGGCTGTTTCACAATTCTTCGATCGTGTTAAAACCGCGGCTACTCACTCCTTGACGGGTGAAGGACTCCGGGCCCGAGCGGCCCGGGGCGGAGTATGGATCGGCAGTGCGAGTTTTGCCGACCAGGTCTGCCGCTTTGCCAGGAACATGCTCCTGGCTCGGCTACTGGCGCCAAGCGCATTCGGTGCCATGGCGATTATTCTTTCTGCCTCCTCACTTGTTACATCCTTCTCGGATGTTGGACTATGGCCAGCGATTATTCACCACCCTCGAGGTGCAGCCAAATCTTATCTGAATGCTGCCTGGTGGGTCGGAATGGTGCGGGCCATCCTGATCTACGCCACGCTTTTCCTGGTCGCTCCGTGGATCGCGCAATTCTACGGGAACTCGATTCTCTGTCCACTGCTCCGGGTCGCCCTGTTGAGCGAAATCCTCAATGGCTTGTTGAGCCCGCGCTCCAAGCTGGCGCAGAAGGAGATGACCTTCGGGCGTTGGGCGTTTATCAGCAACGGCGGCGGCATCTGCGGTGTCGCTCTGACGATCGGGCTGAGCTTCGTACTGCGAGACGTATGGGCCCTTGCAATTGGTTACTGCGCAGAAAATGCCTTCCGTTGTCTCTTCTCGTACATCCTTTACCCTGGGCTCCCCTCCCTCGGCTGGGATTGGGATGCGATGAGAGATATCCTGCATTTCTCCCAAGGTATGTTCGGTCTTGCGTTTCTAAACCTGCTCTTCGCTCGCACTGACATCTTTGTCCTCGGCAAGCTGTATCCCGCGAGTTCTCTAGGTCACTATTCCCTGGCAGTCAACCTGATACAGACCCCGACCGTGTTTCTCATCGGCATGCTGAGCCAGACGCTACTGCCGGCATTCGCTCACGTTCAGACAGACAAAGAGCGCCTGAACCGCATTCTGACGGAGGTCACTTCCTGGGTGGTTCTGATCGGTGTGCCCGCCGTCGCAATGATCTGGCTCTGCAGTTCCTCATTGCTGACCATCTTTTATGGCCGGAGCTACAGTGCGACGCCAGTTGCCCACGCCCTGGGTTTCGCCGCTGTCGTGTCCTTGCTGAATACGCTCAACTCTCTCATCACCAGCCTGTTTTTCGCTACCGGCAAGCCGGCTCTTCATCGCCGTGCGGTCGCAGTTTCCGCCGTCATCATGGTCGCTATCGCTTACCCGGCGTGCCGCCTTCTTGGTCTGGAGGGAGGTCAGGTCGCCGCGTTGATCGCCATTGCAGCAAGCTACGTGTTGCAGATTGTCCGTATCCGCGATATAGCAGGCCTCAACATCCTGCGTTATTGCAGGATCTTCGCTCCGGCAGCACTTACAGCGTCTGGAATCGTCGCAGTCGGAGTTGCCGCTCATTTCCTCGGCCTCGGCACAAACCCTTTCGTCAATATCGCTGTAACAACTACGACCTGCCTCCTTGCCTATCTTTGCTGTGTGCCGCTCTTTGCGCGCATTCGTGCCGTCTCATGAGAGGTGCGGCAGGTTACGACGGCACGCGCATTCAGTTTTCGGGTTTTCTTTGCAATTATTTGTCGAATCGATTGAAGCGCCTGACCTTCTGCGCCGCCTTTTCGCACTGTCGCAAGTGTAGATCCACAGAGGGCTTTTCTTCCCTAAAGCACAAACCTTAATATGACCAACCTTGCCTCGCCATCGCCCGCTCGATTCGAAGATCCACTGACTCTGTTCGCTCGTGCCCAGACAAAGCTGCACTCTCTGTGGCTTCGCGCTACCTATCCGTTTGCGGCTCTGGGACCGAGATTCTCCGTTCATCCGACCTGCATCCTGAGCCGGATGACTGCGCATCAGATGCGGATCGGCAGTTCCGTTATCATTCGCAAGGATGCCTGGTTGAATATCCTTACCGAAGGCGATACTGGTGTGAAGCTCATTATCGGCGACAACTGTCTCATCGGCGCCCGCAACGTAATTTCGGCCCGTAATCTGATTCATGTTGATCACGATGTCATCATCGGAACTTCAGTCCTGATTCAGGATCACAACCATGCTTACGAGGACGTATCGGTTCCTATTCGCGAGCAGGGCGTCACGCCCGGCGGTCGCATTCGGATCGAGCCGGGCTGCTGGATTGGCCACGGGGCGGCGATCGTCTGCAACAAAGGCGAGCTCGTCATTGGCCGCAACTGCGTTATCGGAGCAAACTCTCTCGTGACCAAAAGCATTCCCCCGAATTCCGTAATCGTGGGCAATCCAGGCAGGCTGGCCCGGCAGTTTGACCCATCGAGGTCGGCGTGGATCGGTGGTGAAGCTGGTTATACTGTTCCGCCGACAATGACCGGCAAAGTATTCGAGCGCGGCCGCCTTACCGGCCACGGAGAAACGCAAGATGAAGCTGAATCGACGCGCATCGCCGGCTCTTTTTGAAGATCCGATAGCACTGTTGTCTCGGGCCAGGACTAAGTTCCACTCCTGGTGGCTGCGTGCCACCTACCCGTTTGCCACGGTGGGACGGAGACTCTCTGTTCATCCGACCTGCATCCTCAGTCGGAAGACTGCCCATCAGATTCGCCTCGGCAGCTCCATTATCATCCGCAAGGATGCTTGGCTCGATATCCAACCGGAGGGCGGCAAGGACATCAAACTTATCATTGGCGATAACTGTGCCATTGCGACCCGCAACGTCATTTCCGCCTGTAACCTGATCCATATTGAGCGCGATGTCATAACCGCAACTTCTGTCTTGATTCAGGACCACCGCCTCACGCACGAAGAAATCCATCACCCAAACAACACTCAGGGGGGCGTCCCCGGTGGCCGCATCCGCATCGGGCAGGGTTGCTGGATCGGCAAGGGCGCGGCGATCATTTGCGAGGATGGCGAACTTGTTATCGGCCGCAACTGTGTCATCGGAGCCAACTCTCTGGTAACCAAAAGCGTTCCGCCCAATTCTGTAATCGTCGGCAATCCGGCCAGAATCGTGAGGCAATACGATCCCTCCAAAAAGGCATGGGTGTTGGGTGCTGTGCGCAGCGGTGACACGCAGGCGATGAGCTGAGCCGGCGGCCGGTTATCATCGCGCACACAGACATTGGCAGCACTTTTTTGCATCTCTCGAATATGGATACAAACCCTCTCATTTCGGTCGTGATCCCCACGTACAACCGGCCTTATCCGACGATTGCCGCTGTGGAGAGCGTCCTGGCCCAGACCTATCGACCGCTGGAGATGGTCGTCGTCGACGACGGATCCACTGATGGTTCCGCCGATCTCGTCGAGCAATTCCTTCGCTCCCGATCGGGCGGT
Organism: Acidobacteriaceae bacterium; assembly: GCA_030049955.1. The sequence goes on along the minus strand of JASIJX010000197.1, from coordinate 814 downwards.
GACGCAGACGTTGTTTTCATCCGCCAACGGAATCAAGGTCCGAGTTGTGCGCGCAATTCCGGTATCGCACAGGCGCGAGGCGGGTACATCGCATTTCTCGACTCCGACGATACGTGGGAGACAGAAAAGCTCGAGCAACAGTTGAGTGCCCTGCGCCGGTTCAGCGGCTGCGGTGCATGCTACACTGACACGCGCTGCGTCGACAGCGCCGGCCGGGGCGAGAGCGCCTTCCGCCGGGGTGGGGTGCTGCCTACTCAAAGCGCTGGCATAGAACGTGATGCTGTGCGCCTGCTGGCCAAATCTTTCTGCGGCTTTTTTGTCTCGTCTTTGCTGGTATCCGCCGACCTAGTCCGCTGCGTGGGCGGATTTGATCCTGAGGTTTCTTTTGCCGAGGATCGCGATTTCTATTTTCGCCTGTCGCTGTTGACCAAACTGGCGTATCTGGATCAACAGCTAGTCAATGCCGACCGCACTTCGTCCCCCACAGGCTCCTCTTGCCGTCCATGGGACCAAGTGGAAGTGCGACTGCGCGGCCATGAGCGCATGTACCTGAAGTGGCTCCAACTGGGCAGTGCGCTGTCGCCTGAAATCCGCCGCATCGTTCTCGAAAACCTGATGGCGACTCACTGCCATTGGGCCAACTGGCATCTTGAAAACAAGCGTTACAGTCAGGCGCGTCGTGAAGTATCAAAGGCGATTCGATATAGCATTTCGCCGAAGATGACCGCGAAGTGGGTACTGACTTGGACGGCGCCCGCAGTGGCAGCAAGGGTCTCCGCCAAATCCGGACTCTACCTCTGACCTCGTAGTACCT